>DAOVKQ010000046.1 GCA_030631705.1 Candidatus Omnitrophota bacterium
ACTTATTTTTATCCTAAGCTTCTTTCCGGTATTGTAGTAAGGAGGTTGGAGTTTTGAGATTTTTTAAAGAAAAGCCGCGATACGCGGGGACAAAGAAAAAAAGAAAAGATATGCCTGACGGGCTTTGGGTTAAATGCCCCAAGTGTAACCAGCTTATTTTTAAAAAGATTCTTGAAGAAAATCTAAAAGTCTGTAATAAATGCGGTTATCATTTTTCTCTCACCTGCTGGGAGAGAATAGATTATCTGGTTGATCAGGGCAGTTTTAATGAATTTTATTCTGATTTGGAGCCGATAGATGCGCTTGAATTCGAAGGTCCCAAATCTTATAAAGAGAAAATAAAAGAAGAGCAGAAGAAAACTTCTCTAAAAGAAGCGGCTATTGTCGGTAAAGCCGGCTTAAAGAAGAGAAAGATTGCCATAGGGGTTACTGATTCGCGCTTTATCATGGGGTCAATGGGTTCGGTTGTAGGAGAAAAGATTGCCCGCATTGCCGAAGAGGCTATTAATGATAAAATACCGCTGGTAATTGTTTCTGGTTCGGGCGGCGGAGCAAGGATGTATGAAGGAATGCTTAGTCTCATGCAAATGGCAAAGACAAGCGGAGCCCTTTCGAAATTAAAAGCGGCCGGATTGGCCTATATATCAGTTCTTACCGACCCTACTATGGCCGGAGTTATGGCTTCGTTTGCCGGGCTGGGAGATGTTATTATTGCCGAACCCGAAGCTTTAATCGGTTTTACCGGTCCCAGAGTAATCAAACAGACGATAAAACAGGATTTGCCTAAAGGGTTCCAGACGTCGGAATTCAACCTGGAACATGGTTTAATTGATATAGTTGTTGAACGTAAGGAGTTAAGGGATACAATTTATAAATTTCTTGATTATTTGTCTTGACACATATAGCTTAAAAAATTAAAATCTTTATTAATCCATCGAGGTAAAATAATGTCTCAAGTAAGCGTAAAAAACATAACTAAAATATATTCGTCAAGCTCTGTTGCCGTCGATAACGTTAATTTAGGCGTTGAGAACAGAGAGTTTATTGTTCTTGTTGGCCCTTCCGGTTGCGGCAAGTCCACGACTCTGCGCATGATCGCCGGTTTGGAAACACCTACAAAAGGAGATATATATATAGGGGATAAGTTGGTTAATGATGTTCCCGCTAAGGATAGGGATATTGCCATGGTATTTCAGAATTACGCCCTTTATCCGCATATGAATGTATATGATAATATGGCTTTTGCTTTGAAGCTCCGCGGTTATTCGCGCTACGATATAGAAAAAAGAGTAAAAGAGGCAGCTCATATATTAGGTATCGCTAAGCTTTTAGAGAGAAAGCCCAGGCAGCTCTCCGGAGGTGAAAGGCAACGAGTCGCTGTTGGCAGGGCTATAGTTAGAAAACCTTTGGTTTTCTTGTTTGATGAGCCTTTAAGTAATTTAGACGCGAAGATGCGTGTTCAGATGCGCACGGAGATTAACAAGCTGCATTTAAAAATTCAGACAACGATGATGTACGTAACCCACGATCAGGTCGAAGCAATGACTTTGGGGGATAGGATTGCTATTATGAAAGATGGTAAAATCCTGCAGTGCGATACGCCGCTTAATGTGTATGGTAAACCGGTGAATAAATTTGTTGCCGGGTTTATCGGTTCTCCGCCTATGAATTTTATGGAGGAGAAAATAATTACCAAGAACGGCGGCCTCTATTTTGGCCGGGACGCGTTTAGTTTAAAAGTTGTAGACCGGATGTATAACATTTTGGATAAATATATCGGTAAAAAAGTCGTATTGGGAATAAGAGCAGAGAATATTTTTGATAAACTATTTGCTTCTAACGCTACTCCCGATAATACAGTGCGGACCACTTGTGATGTAGTCGAAACTATGGGGTCCCACAATTATCTTTATCTTTCCGTAGGAAAACATACCTTTATCGCTTTGGTAGAAGGCTACAACAAACCTCTTTCGGGAAGCACATTGGAAGTGGTATTTGACATGGAAAGAGTCCATTTTTTTGACCCTTCTACAGAAGAAACTCTTGTATAAAAATTATGCTTCCATAATTTTTGTAATCCTTCTTTTATTAATAGTCCTCTTTTTTACTGCCTTCGGTAAAATTAACATCGTTTTTTTCCTATTTGTTGTTTTAACGTCGCTTTCCCTTTTTGTAGCCTTTGACAGGAAAAGGAGGATTCTTTTCCAGAATTACAAAATGAAGACAGAAGAGTTCGAAGCCAGGCTGAATTTGGTTGAAGAGGATTTGAAGAAAAAAAGCAGTATTTTAAAAGAATTGCCTCTCAAGGCCAAACGAATTTTTTCGATTAGAGATGTTGTTGAACAACTGGTAAAATTTATTGAGCCGGATAAGCTGTGTGAATATCTTGTTAATGAACTGGGGGGGATATTTAGGGAGTCGGAGAATGTTTTGTTGTTTCTTTTTCATAGAAAAAGAGGCTCTTTGAGTTTAAATTATTCCCTGCGCAAGGATAAAAGGGTAATAAGAGAGAAAAAAGGAGATATTATCGATTGGTGGGTTTTAAAGAAGAATCAGTCTCTTTTTATAGAAGATTTAAGTAGTGACTACCGCTTTGATTTCAACAGCCTTTTTGCTTATAGCGAAAGAAAAATGCGTTCTATCCTCAGCAGCCCTTTATCAATAGGGATAAAGCCTTATGGGCTTTTGCGGCTTGAAAGCAAAGAGATAAGCGCCTTTTCTCTGGAAGATTCAAGGGCCCTTATGGCCATCTGTGATGTAGTTGCTATTGTTTTGGAGAGGGCTTATCTTTTTAACGAGATTAAACAGTTAGCGACCAGGGATTCGCTCACGGATTTATTTTTAAGAAATTATTTCTTTGAGCGTTTTGAAGAAGAGCTAACAAGGTCTTCTTTAAAAAAGACGGCTTTTGGCCTTGGAATTCTGGATATCGATGATTTTAAAAAAGTTAATGATACCTATGGACATACCGTGGGCGACCTGGTATTGAAGAAAATATCGGGAATTTTAAGGAAAAACGTGGGGAATTCAGGAAACGTAATTGCCCGTTTCGGCGGCGAAGAATTTGTATTTCTTATTGTTGAATCGGGTAAAACTATAGTTAAACAGATTGCCGAAAGAATAAGGAAGGATATAGCAAAAAGTACGGTAAGTTTCCGGAGAAAAAATATTCAGTTTACGGTCTCTATAGGAGTCGCGATGTATCCTAAGGACGGGATAGGCACACAGCAGTTATTAGCTGCCTCAGATAAGCTTCTTTATCAAGCAAAACGTACGGGAAAAAATAAAGTATGTTCTACTTAATAATCAGCCTTTTATTGATTGCGTTTTTAGTCAGTAATTATATTATTTTAAGAAAGGCTGCCGCGACTTTCAACCGCAAGTATTTATCTCTTTTAGACAGAGAAGAGAATCTTAAATCAAGAAATATCGTTGTCACAAAGGCGTTCAAAGAGCTCAGGACGAATTTGGATGAGACATTTTTTGTGTATGAATTGGCCCGCGATATCTCTCCTATTTTGGACAAGGGCAAATTGCTCGATACCTTTGAGGAGAAACTGAAAGCTTTTGGCGGCGTAAAAAAGATATCTTTTTCCGACAAGCCTAAGCATGGGTATCTTAATTATAAGTTAAACAGTAAATTTCCGGAATACCTTTCAGTAGAATCTTCTTCCCGCAAGATAAAAGAAGACCTTCCTTTTTTTATTTATCAGCTCAATCTTTGTTTGGAGAGGATAAGCCTTTATAAAAAATTGCAGGAGTTATCTATTTTAGATTCGTTGACACAGGTGTATAACAGGCGTTATTTTATGGAAAGGTTTTATGAAGAGTTTGAGCGCGCGAAGAAGTTTTCTTTTAGCCTTTCTTTTCTTACGGTTGATATAGATTATTTTAAGAATTTAAACGATACTTACGGCCATATTGTCGGGGATGCTGTGTTGTGTGAAGTTACCAATATCCTTAAAGAAAGTATAAGAACCATTGATTTTGTCGCTCGTTACGGAGGAGAGGAATTTTCGGTGATTCTTACGGAAACCGCGAAGAAAGATGCTATTGTGGTCGCGAAGAGAATTGTGAAAAAGATATTTTCTTCTAAGCTTAAGATTTTTGATGAATCGATAAAGACGACTGTAAGCATTGGCGTAGCTTCTTATCCGGAGAATACACTCTCTGCGCAGATGCTCATTGAAGTTTCCGACAAGGCGCTTTATAAAGCTAAAGAATCGGGCAGAAATAATGTCAGTTGGTTCTAGATAAAAGTCACAAGGTCACATGTCACAAAGTCACATGTCACAAAGTCACAAGGTCACAAAGTCACATGTCACAAAGTCACATGTCACAAAGTCACATGTCACAAAGTCACAAGGTCACATGTCACAAGTGTCGTATCGCGTCGTGGGCTATGTCCACCCGAGGGGAGGAGAAACCCTAAATACTAGATCCTAAACCCTAAATAAACTCAAAATGAAGAAAACCCAAAACCTAAAACAAGAAGTCAATAATCAGGCTGCGGTCTTAAATTACAAATTACAAATCCCAAATTACAAACAGTACACAATACCAAATATACAAACAATACCGTTTGTAAGTTGTGTATTGTATATTGGATATTGGTTGTAATTTGTCTATTGTCTATTGTCTATTGTATATTGTGGTTTATAGTTTTGAGTTTTGGATTTATTTAGAGTTTAGAGTTTAGAGTTTAGAGTTTTTAAGAATAAGGGATATTTTGACAATACGAGGGGTATAATATGGAGAGAATCATTGAGCAATTATGGAATGCATCAGGGAAAGACAAAGCGGAAGTTAGCCCGGGAAATCTTTTCAAAACAATAGGTTTTGATGGCGACAAGGCTCGTCTGGGGTGGGTCCTTCCGCCGCCATGGCGGCTGGTTGAGGAGAGCCTGCGTAGTTGTCTTGGACTTATGAAAAATAAAAAAGAATTTATCTTTGTGGGTATGGGAGGTTCAGCCAACGGTATAAAGACGATAATAAGCTTAAAGAATACGAAAAATGTACATTGCTTGGATAGTCTTGATCCTGAAGCTGTCGCTGAGGTTGTGTCGAAAATAAAGAATTTAAAAAATACCGTGATTATTCCTATATCTAAGTCGGGAACGACAGAAGAGACTCAATTAATCGCTTATACCCTGCGGGATTTATTTAAGAAAAATGCCGGGAAGAATTTCTTATGGCTGGTAGATAAAGGTTCTTCTTCTAAATTAGATTCTTTAGGCTGGAGAGGCTTTAAACGTCTTTCGATACAGGTTGACGGTTTAAGCGATGTCGGAGGAAGGTTTTCGTCTCCGCATACTCTTATATTCTTTCTCCCTTTGTTTTTGGCGATGGAACGTGATTTCTCTAAATTAAAGAAAGCATACGAACAATATATATCGTTAACGGATAAAATCGTAAAAAAAGCTTTTGATGACGCGTCGCGTTATAGTAAAAGAAAAAATGCTTATTTCTCGATTATTGTTCCCTCAAATATTCGCGAAAGTTTTGCCACTTGGGTTACGCAGTTATTCCAGGAGAGCATTGGTTCAAAGAAGACAGGCCTTTCGGTAAAAACGCTTGTTTTATCAAAGAAAAACAAATATGATTCTTTCGGCTTCTTGAATTTAAATATAGAGTCAAAGAGTTTAATTGTTAAATTAATGGCTCAAATGTATTATTTGCAGAATTTTGTCGCGATTTATTCTTATTATAAAAAGATAAATTTTGTAAATCAGCCTTGCGTTGAGAAATATAAAAAGACGATGAAAGCTTTAAGCTTTAATGATATAACCGAAATAAGGAGTTGTGATTATAAAAGTTTGATTGGCGCGGTAACAAAAAAGATAAAAATACAACATAAGTTCATTGAAATCATTCTTTATTTTCATCCCAAAAGCAGTGAAATTTCCGCTATTGGAAAATTGTTTAAAAAGTATTTTCCTAATCGGAGGATATTCATATTCATAGGGAGTGACTGGAATCACCATTCATATCAGGCGGCTTATCAGGATAAGGAAAGCTTATATGTACTTTTGCTAAAAGATGGATATTCGCTTTTCTGTCCCGGCGTAGATAGAAAATATCTTACCCGGAATTACCAGACTTTAAGGCTCATAGGTTACGCTACTTATCTTACCCTTAAAAAGAACGCGCT
>DAOVKQ010000043.1 GCA_030631705.1 Candidatus Omnitrophota bacterium
ATTACGGAGACACCTGGGAGGTAGCCGTAAGGATTCCTCGCAGGTGGCGAAGCCGGTAATACCAAAACCATTCTCACCCCCGACTACCGCGCGCCCTCACCGGTTAACACCCGCCCTACTGTCCAAAGGATAATCTGAAAATCCAAAAATAAACACATTCTTTTTATATAAAGACAGTCGTATTTCAATTTTCTGGCAGCATCTTTTATGCTCGAACCATACTCATAACGCACCTGAGCCAAGCCGGTAACACCGGGCACGACATGAGTCCTCTTATTAAAACCGGAAATATCTTCCTGTATAAGTTCTATTAACTCCGGCCGTTCCGGACGAGGCCCGATTAAAGACATATCTCCTTTTAGAACATTGAACAATTGCGGCAGTTCATCAAGATGCGAGTTTCTTAAAAAAGCGCCGAGCCGCGTAATCCGGGGATCATCATCCTGCGCCCATACCGGGCCTGTCTCAAATTCCGCGTTCTGACGCATGGTGCGGAACTTATATATTTTAAACAATTTGCCGTCCTTACCAACCCTATCCTGGGTAAAAAACACCGGACCCATGGAGTCAATTTTGACAAGAAAGGCGGTAATTAGAAATAAAGGGAAAGTAATAATAAATCCGGTTATGCTAACTGTTAAATCGAATATCCTTTTAAACTTATTGTAATCATTACGTGCTACGCGCATAGTTACGCCGAATAATCCTCCTCCCAACAGCCAGGGAAACATTTCACTTAAAGGAAAATAAAAAAGAGAATCCCGCGCTAGTACTTGGGGCTGCGCGTATACTACATTCTTTAAAAACCAGGAAATAGTTCCCAATGAAATGAAGAAAATAAAAGAACTAACCGCGATTTTATGATGCGTGATAAAACCATATGCTCCGCGCTTAAAATCATATTTCCAAGCGGATAAAAGGCCGCCTAACTCCTTTAGCAATTCCCGGGAAAACCTATATATCTTACGCCGATATTTCTTATTCATCGTTATTACCCAAAAGCTTTTCTTCTTTAAAGCATTTTGCGTGCCAACCACAAATATTCGAAATATAAAATTAATGCGTAACTAATTCTCCAATAAAGAGTTATGAATCAGATATTTCGATAATGGCAGGGGTTATAACCGGGAAAATAGAGCAATGTCTAATAAACTAGACATGAAAAACGGAGAAAAACAAATTATTCCTATAACATACTTATTCACAATGAGTTACGCGCACACAGCCTGTGGGTACTGTTGATTGCCCTTCGTCTTAAAACCACAACATTCAATACAAGTCACAAAGAGCGTATTGCGTCGTGCGTATTGCGTCGTGCGTATTGCGTATTGCGCATTGCGTAGTAAAGATACAAGGTCACAAAGTCACACGTCACAGGTATCATTCCCGCGGAAGCGGGAATCCAGAACCGGCTAAAAGAGGATTAGGCGATTATTTGGGAGAAATCATAAGAAGGGTAGCAGGTTTTAACATATTCTAACTGATCGCGGGCAGCGGATTCAAAAGTATTAGTTTTTTCAACAAAAAAGTATCTTAAATCCTCCAGGCTAAAACCAAAAATATTGGAAAATTTACTCGAATCTGTCTTACGTGAAAAAAACATCTTATATATACCCGCTTTCTTATCGTCTTTACATTGTTCCTCCGCGGAGGTTAAATCAAGGTATTTAGCGATAGCGGGAGCGCCATTGGCGGTATCGTATGTTTTGATGCTCCCCAAATCTTTAAATAACAGAAAATCATAGGTAAGCTTGTGCTTAGGATTTATAGTAATACATATATAATCAAACTTTAAGACATCTCTTACATAATCAAACATCAACTTAAACAGAAGAAAAACGAAAAAGAGCTTTTTACTGTTTGCCATCAGAGAAACGTTAGCCTTAAAAAGGTCCGTATTACTTGCCAGCATCGATATCTCACAAATCTTTTTATCGTTATCTCTGAAACGGGTAAGCTCCTGGCGGTAGATTTTATCCATGGGAATACCTAAATAAGAATCGGGCACAATTGTGGCGGTAATAAGCGCTTCGTCTCTGTAAATACCCATGAATGTAGTTGTCTGAGGAAGAGAATTATAAATAGAGATTCTTAATCCTGATTCAATAACATCGGTATAGTTTCTTTTAAGATATTCCCGATATACCAAAGAATAGGCTTTCTCAATTTCTTGTTTTGTCCGCGCTACTCTGTAGTCTATTTCATCTACGAAATCGGCTGGCTTTGTTTGTTGAAATGGCGGAGTCATAGTCTTTATTGAACTCAACATTATTTGATATTGCCTTTATTATCTAAAAACTCATCGAGAATATTATCGGAAATAAACATCATGAACTGCTGCCGGTCTTTATAATTCATTTTCTGGAATTTTATACCGACACTGTAGAGCTGCTCCTGGCTGCCGCTATCACCCAAACTAAGAGGCATTCTCTTAGCCCAAGCTGAATCGCCTTTTACCTCGATGGGCTCGTTTCCCTCAGAAAAGAATATTTTAAGAGAAATTTCTGTGTTTTTCCTTATACACTGATTAGTTGTAATTTTAACCCCATTGCTTCCGATATCATCGACAGAGCGAACATCTATCCAATCAGTGTGATTAGCTATACAGTATGATATTTTAACCGTTAAAGCAAGGCGATCGGCGCTTCTTCTATCCATAGCAATAAGCTTTCTTAAATCCTCTGTTTCTGAACTCATTAACAGGCTAATTTGAGGAACCTTCCAGCTGAATCATTTCGTTTCTTAAATTATGCACTATATTTTTGTAAATGTCAATACCACCTCTATCTTTCGAACTAAGATCGTCAGAAGTCATTTTTTTACCGAAAATGATAGTTATTTTATACGGCCGGGGGAACTTACGGTACCGCGGCCAAGCCTCGAAATCACCCTTAATATATACGGGAATTGCCGGCACATTCAGCTCTTTAATTAATACTCCCAGGCCCCGCTTAAACTCCTGAATGCTCCCATCGGGAGAACACACTCCTTCAGGGAAAAGACAAAGAATTTTTCCCTTGTTTAAGACATAGGAGCATTTATGCAAAGCATTAGTCACATCCAAACCTCCTTCAAGAGAGATAAGGCGCAGCGGCTTCTTTACCCGGGAAACAACAGGATTATCAAAATAGCGCTTAAATCCCAGAAAATATACATTAGATACTACAGAATTTTTAAAACAAGAAAATATTAACGGTCCGTCCAGAAAACTCGCGTGACGGGGGCATATAATCAGCGGGCCTTGAGCCGGTATATTCTCTGCTCCCTTCACCTCTAACCTAAACAATAAAAAGGATAAACACTTCGCTAACAGCCAGACGAACGCGCTGATATTTTTTTGCAGCAATGTTTGGTTTATCACTACTTCATCTTTAACTTCATCTTTAGCCGGCTGTTTAAATATCTCGCTCCATGAAAGCGCCCGGTGCTCTTCCTGGCCGCCCTCAAACTGAACAGGCATTTTAAAAAGTATTTGGAATATATCCCTTACAGTATAAATACTAAACACATCTTCATCTTCTATCTGAATACCGGCCAACTGTTGAAAATCAATCAATAACCCGACCTGCTCTAATGAATCTATGCCTAAATCTATTTCCAGGTTATCATTTAAAGAAATAGCCTTGTTCGCCTTTTTACATAAATAATCGTAGGCTTTCTTGCATAAAGGGTGAGAAAGCAGTTTTCTGTCTTCATCACTGAATGAACGGTCAGGCTTTGAATCTTCCCCGCGCGTGCGGTATTGCTCTTTTATCTCATAACGCTTTACCTTACCCAAAGCGGTTCGGGCAAGCTTTTGGTTAATAATAGTATATTTTTTTATTCTTTTATACGAAGGCAGCTTTCGTGACATAGTTTCCATTTCCAGGCGTATTCTATCCTTAAGATTTTCTATTCCCTGAACGCGTAAAACCTCATAATCAGGCAGGATGGCCGCGCTTAAAAGCTCTTCTTTTAAGAGAGGGCCGCGAGGCGCGAGAAACACACATATTTCTTCGATATAAGGATTGTTACTGTAATAAGCCTCTAATTCGTCGGGATTAATATTCTTGCCTGAGCTCAATACGATAATATCTTTTATTCTGTTTTGTATATAAAGAAAACCGTGCTTATCGATATATCCTATATCCCCGGTAAAAAACCACCGGCCTCTAATTGCTTTCTGCCCGGGTTCCTGTTGTTTATAATATCCGCCGGTTACATTATCACCTTTAACGATGATTTCCCCTCTTCCCTTGTTATCCTTGTCGTAAAGCATTATCTCAACACCGGAGACCGGCTTACCAACCGAACCCAGCCGAAAAGAATCCGGCAGATTAAAGGTTACAACGGGAGAAGTTTCAGTTAATCCATATCCTTCGAAAATGGTAAATCCCCACTTATAAAAACTATTAGCAATATCTTTGTTTAATTTAGCCCCTCCGCTGATCATAAACCGGAAACATTCTCCAAAACGCGAGTGTATGTCTTTCAACATAAACTTCGCGATATTAATACGAAAGAACCTCCTAAAAAACAACGCCATATCAAGAAAGGCATAGAGGATTGTCCGCTTAATAAATCCTAAGGCATATATCTTCCTGGCTATAGTTTCATGAAACAAATAGAATACACGCGGAACTCCCACAAAAACAGTAACCCCTGTCGCGCGGATACACTCCATAATCCCCCTGGTATCAATAGAAGAGGGAAAGCTTAATTTGATTCCCGATAAAAGAGGGAGTAATAAATTTACCATCAAAGGATAGGCGTGATAAAAAGGAAGAATGGAAATAAAACAATCATTTTCATTAATCAGATTGGCCGCCTGAAGCGAACGAACATTAGCCAGTAAATTCTTATGAGTCAAAACTACCCCTTTCGGCGTAGCGGTAGTGCCTGAAGTATACAGGATTAACGCTATATCCGCTGAAAGGGTATAACTTTGCGGCGGTGAATCTTGTCCGAGGACATTGATCTCTTGTGCTGTTTTGTCGGAATCAAGGACAACTACGGTAATATCCGTATCTTCAGCCGCCTCGGCTAAGCGTAAATAAAACACACGCGAAGTAAAAATAAACTTTACCCCTGAGTGAAGGAGTATGTTCTTTAACTCCTCCTTTTCGCTCTGCGGGTCTAAAGGAACCACAACGCTCCCCCGCTGCATAAGGGCCATAAAAACTATCGGCCAGCGAGGGCTATTTTCTAATATAAGCGCTACCGCGTCGCCTTTTTTAATATCGTATTTTACCAGAAAATGAATTAGCTGAACGGCCCGGTTATAGATATCCTGATAGGTAAGAAAAGTATGCTTATCGTCTTTGGTAAAGAAAATAGCTTTTTTTTGCGGATATTTCCGGCATATCTCCTGAAATGATTCAAATAGCGTATTTGCCGCATCTTGCATAATATTTATTATATCACATCACCCAAAACGTGCCCTTTCTTTCGTACCGTTCTCTCAAAAGGCATAAGTTGTCTCTATATAGACTGTATCCTTTGCTGAATATCGCCCAAAAAGAGTAGCCGCGTCCCCTTCAAAAACAAACAACCCCACTTTAAGCTCAACTCCGTTATTAAGGTTATAGCTTAACTCCGGATTAAACATCCTATCCCCCAGGGAAAAATTATATCCCGAATCGAGTTCAAAGCTAAAATCACCGCGCAGGAAATCTTTCTTAACATTAACTGTTGCCTGGTGGGTATATTCTTCCTGGGCAAATAACGCTTCGTAATCAGGGATAATATTTTCGATGAATTGAACGTTATAATACCAGTCCTTATCTGTTGTATGGTCAATACCCAGGCCTAAAGATAGGGTATCTTTTCGCACGTAAGAAAAATCATCCCGTAAATAGGGCATTCCTAAAAATAAGCCGCATTCTCCTCTTAAGCCATATTCCCCGATAACCGTTTCAAAATCACTGCCGATTATGTGGAGTCGCGGATGCTCTCTTTGTAAGGTAAGATCATCGTCCGAAGGGCTTAAAGCTACTAAATCATTCAGATTGCTCTGCGTGGGAACGTAAAGGGCTTTCTTTAAGGCGTTACCGTTTGACGTTGTTTCCCGCAATACAGGGTTACGGTTATTTATATACATATAATAAAGGCTATAATCAATATCCCTGGCACTGCTCACCAGACGCGTTCCCCACTGAGCATTATCAATAGTGTGTTTATTTAAATACTTTTTATCCTCAATCCTTATCCTGCTTACCACATCTTTGGTAGTTGCTGTATAGGGCCCTTTGCGCACGACTTCCCTTAAATGGCCGAACGCGGCCCAATCCGAACCAAAAAACCGCACCTCCGAAGGAACAAATAACGGCATACATACAGTTTCCATCTGAAC
>DAOVKQ010000073.1 GCA_030631705.1 Candidatus Omnitrophota bacterium
GAATTTATCCCGCGATAGATATAAAAAGATCTAATACCAGGCGTGAAGAACTTCTTATTCATCCCGATGAACTTCAGCGCATATGGATGCTTCGCAAGGCGCTTAATGAATTAAATTCTGGCGAAGCCCTGGAGCTTTTAATAGACAAGTTGTCTAAAACAAAAACTAACGTAGAGTTTTTACTCACCTTAAAGAAACAAATGTGATATAATTCCTGTTTAAACAGGCCTCTGGAAAATCGCACGCATAAGGTAGGGGTATTGTCTTTATATTAATATAAATCAAGATACAGGATACAATCCTGCGGTATGGGATAATGACAAAAATAATATTAAAAATTATTCTGTAAAGGGCCAGGCAGGCCTGGCCCCTACAATGACATTTTGATAAAATATATAAAAATAAAAAAACATAACCAAACAATGCAGTTGACCCTTGACAGGCGTGCTGTTAAACTGCTTGATTGTCAAGGGCGGTTGAGCCCAAACGTTAGGATAAGGAGGAGGTAAAAGATGAGGAAAGGTATCCATCCAAAATATGAGTTTTCCACAATTATGTGCGCTTGCGGTAATGTTATACATACCCGCTCTACAAAAAAGACAATTAATGTGGAAATTTGTTCTAAATGCCATCCGTTCTTTACGGGAAAACAGAAGTTCGTCGATTCCGAAGGAAGAGTGGAAAAATTCATGAAGAAATACGGGAAAAAGAAATAATAATTTTAGTATTGAGTATCGAGTATTGAGTATCGAGTTTTAAACAAAATTATAATGCCCAATACACAATACTCATGACTATATACTGATAAGATGATTAATTACGATAAGTTAAGAAAAGAACATAAGGAATTATCTCAGGAGCTATCTTCTCAAGATATTTACAGCGATAGGGAGCGTTATCAGAAGGTTAGCAAGCGATTTTCTTTTCTGGAAAAATTAGTGAATATACTTAATGAAAAAGACACCTTAACTAAAGAAAAGGTTAATCTCCAGAAAGTTGCGGCTGATTCCAGTGAAGAAAAAGAAGTAGTGGATTTGGCAAAGGAAGAGTTATCGGAGATCGAAAGCAGGATCGTCGGATTACAAAACTTAATTGAGGAAAAAATCTTTGAAGAAGAAAACGAACCTGATAGAGACATAATTATAGAGATAAGGTCTGCCGCCGGAGGAGAAGAAGCAGCCCTTTTTGCTTGTGACCTTTTCAAGATGTATTCTAAATATATAGAGAGAAAAGAGTGGAAGCAGGAAATACTGAGTTCGCATCTGACTGAAATCGGCGGGTTAAAAGAAATTAATTTTTCCGTAAAAGGAATTGGGTGTTATTCGCGGCTTAAGTTTGAAAGCGGTGTTCATAGGGTTCAACGCGTACCTGCTACCGAATCAGGCGGCAGAATTCATACCTCTACAGTGACAGTGGCGGTGTTAGTCGAGCCCAAGAGCGTAGAATTGCGGGTTGACCCTCAAGACCTTAAAATAGACACTTTCAGGGCTTCTGGTGCCGGAGGCCAGCATGTAAATCGTACAGATTCTGCTGTGCGGATAAGACATTTACCTACCGGTATAGTAGTAAGTTGTCAGGCTGAACGTTCACAGATAAAAAACAGGGAAAAAGGGATGAGAGTTCTAAAGGCCCGTATTTTGGATAAAATGCGCGGCCAGGAACAAAGCAAGATATCAAACGAAAGAAAGGTGCAGATAGGGACAGGCGAAAGGAGTGAGAAAATCAGAACCTATAATTTTCCCGAACGAAGGGTAACTGAACATAGAATAAACCTTACTCTTTATAAGCTGGAAAGTATTTTAGAAGGGGATATTAACGATATTATCGATAGTTTAATTAAGGCGGAGCGCATAAAGATATATGAATCTAAGAGTTTAAATTTATAAGGTGTATATGTATATTGAAGCGGATTCTGTTCGAAAGAAAAAAGAGATAAAACTTGGGGCGTGGGTTCGGTCCAATCGGCCTGTATTTGCCAGGCGTGATTTAAATTTCCTGCTCAGGACTTTATTTGATAAAGACAGCGGGTACGCTCTTTTTGATGAAGTCCTGGATTTTCGCGCGTTAGGTTATCTCGAGAAATTAAAGGAATTATATATTGAAGGTTTGCCTTTAGCGTACATTCTCGGTAAAGAGGAGTTTTTCGGCCTTATTTTTCTGCTAAAGCGCGGTGTTTTTATTCCCCGCTGCGACACAGAAGTTGTTGTAGAAAGGGCATTGGAACTTATTCATAGGGAGGAAATATATTATGTCCTCGATTTATGCTGCGGGACGGGCTGTATTTCTATAGCGATAGACAAGACAAAGGAAAAACGTTTGAAGATATTCGCGTCCGATATTAGCCAAAAGGCATTACAATCAAGCAGTGTTAATAAGCGGTCACATAAGTCATCAGTTAATTTTATACAGTCAAACTTGCTTAGCGCGTTTAAAGATAGGATTTTTGATTTAATAGTTTCTAATCCGCCTTACATAGAGGAAAATTATTTCAAAGATAACCATTTTCTACGCTATGAGCCTCAAGAAGCGTTAAGGGCGGGTGAAGATGGTTTATCTTTTATCAAGAATATTATATCTGATGCCCGCCTTATTTTGAAAAAGAATGGTTTTCTTGTTATAGAAATGGGATTCGCCCAGAAAGATTCAATAGAAAGAGTACTTTGCGATTATGAAGATTGGCAAGTAATTGAGTGGTTTAGGGATTATTCCGGCAACTGGAGAGGAGTCATTTTGAAACTTGGGTAAATTACAAAAACACTAAATCCTAAACCCTAAACTCTAAATAAACCCAAATGAATAAAACACAAAATACAAAACAGAGAAAGGGAAATTTGAGTTTTGAATTTTAGGTTTTGGATTTATTTAGGATTTAGAGTTTAGAGTTTAGAGTTTTAATTAGATATGGATAAATTTGTTGTGTATAAATCTACGCTTAAAGGTGAAGTTGAAATAAGCGGTTCGAAGAATTCCGCTTTACCTATCATGGCGGCAACACTCCTTACTGATCAAGAGTGTCGTATTGCCGGAGTACCTGACCTTGCGGACATAAGAACAATGATTAGAATTTTGGAATCACTGGGTAAGGAGATTGTTTTTGACGGTAATGTTTTATTCGTAAAAGCAAAAAAGAAAAAAACCCATGTTGCTCCTTATCGTTTAGTGAGAACAATGCGGGCGTCTTTTTGTGTCTTGGGGCCGCTTTTAGCCCGCAGGAAAAAGGCAAAAGTATCTTTACCGGGAGGGTGCGTAATCGGAGCAAGGCCGGTTGATTTGCATATAAAAGGGTTGCAGGAATTAGGAGCGCATCTCATCGTGCAAAAAGGTTATTGTATCGCGGAAGCAAATATTTTAAGAGGTAATCATATATTTTTGGGAGGAACTTTTGGCTCCTCAGTTTTAGCAACGGCTAACGTACTTATGGCGGCTACTCTTGCTAAGGGAGAAACAGTTATTGAATATGCTGCTTGTGAGCCTGAGGTTGTAGACTTAGCTTTATTTCTGAAGAAGATGGGAGCGGTTATAGAAGGGGAAGGAACTCCTTTGATAAGGGTGAGGGGTGTTTCTTCTTTGTCGGGAGCAGAATTTAAAGTTATAGCCGATAGGATTGAAGCAGGCACTTTTATAGCTGTCGCTCTAGCCACATCTTCAAATATAATAATTAAAGGGGCAAACCATTCTCATCTTACTTCGGTTATAGAGACCGCGAAGAAGATAGGGGCGGATATAACAATAGAGGGCTCAAAAATCAAAGTAAAAGGAAAAAGTTTGTTGAAGCCGGTAAATATAGTTACTCTTTCTTATCCCGGATTTCCCACTGATTTACAGGCTCAGTTTATGAGTTGTCTTTGTATAGCCAAAGGGCTTTCTTTGATTACCGAGAAGATTTATCCTGATAGATTTATGCATGTAGCAGAGTTAAACAGGATGGGCGCCAGAATTCAGAGAAACGGCCCCTATGCCATAATTGATGGCGGGGGGGGTATTTTCGGAGCGGAAGTCATGGCCTCTGATTTACGGGCATCGGCAGCACTGGTAATTGCCGGTCTTGTTGCCGAAGGCAAGACAGAAATTTTACGCATCTATCATTTAGATAGAGGGTATGAAAAGTTAGAAGAGAAGTTAAAGAAGCTAGGGGCAAAGATAAAGAGGGAAAAGCAGTAAAATTAGGCCAAAGATTAAAAAATTATGGATACTCGATTCTAGATTCTCGATCCTCGTTTTCAAGAATATTTGAATCGGGTATCGGGGATCAAGCATCGAGGATCATAATTAGCCAAAATATAAATAATGGTATTAGTAATTGATAATTATGATTCTTTTACTTATAATATTGTCCAATATTTAGCAGAATTGGGCGCGGATGTAGATACTTATCGAAATGATAAAATTAGTATAGAGAGAATCAAAAGAATGAAGCCTGAGAGAATAGTTATTTCTCCCGGCCCGGGGAGGCCCCAAACTCAAGGTAAATCCAGCTGTGAAATTATCCGCCGATTTTACAAAGATATTCCGATTTTAGGAGTATGCCTGGGACATCAATGCATCGGCTATGTTTTTGGCGCCAAGATTATTAGAGCCGCTAAGTTAATGCATGGAAAAACATCGCGAATTTACCATAATAAAAAAGGTATTTTTAAGGGAATCAAGAATCCCTTTTCAGCTACCAGGTATCATTCTTTGATTATTGGCAGGAAGACATTACCGGGTAATTTTATAATAAATGCCGAAACAAAAGATGGTATAATAATGGCAACACAAGATAAGCATAACCCGTTGTTTGGCGTTCAATTTCATCCGGAGTCAATATTGACCGAGGAAGGAAAGCGGTTATTGAATAATTTTCTAA
>DAOVKQ010000022.1 GCA_030631705.1 Candidatus Omnitrophota bacterium
CGGAAGGCTTTGCCATGAGCCCGCGCATACCGCCGAGTTGTCTCATCTGCAAACGCGAACCCCTAGCTCCCGAATCCGCCATCATAAAAATAGGATTAAAGAAATCCAGGTTTTTAAACACGAAATCAGAAACCTTATCGGTTGTTTTCGTCCAGATATCAATGACTTTATTGTGCCGCTCGCGTTCAGTAATAATCCCTTTTCTGTATTGTTCATCAACCTTTACGATTTCATCGCTGGCCTCGGCGAGACATTCTGCTTTCTGAGGTGGAATTTTTATATCTTCCATCCCTATACTCACGCCTCCTTCGGTAGCATACTCAAAACTCAAATCCTTTAAGTCATCAAGCAGCCTTATCGTATCTTCATGGCCGAAATGTTTATAGCACTCAGTAACTATATCCGATACTTTATTTTTATTCAGAATTTCATTAATGAATCTAAACCCTTCAGGCAAAATCCGGTTAAAAATAATCCGTCCTACTGTTGTTTTTACGATATTGCTCTGTCCATTTTCTTTAAGTCTTATATTTACTTTGGCATGCAACTCTACTTCATCATCCTGATAGGCAGTAATCACTTCGTCATAATTTGAAAAAGTAATTCCTTCTCCTACGGCTTTATCCTTAACAACAGTTAAGAATCTACAACCCAAAATCATATCCTGACTGGGAGTAAGGACAGGCCTGCCGTCAGCGGGAGAAAAAATATTATTTACCGAAAGCATAAGGATCTTTGCTTCCGCTTGCGCCTCTATAGATAAAGGCACATGTACCGCCATCTGATCGCCGTCAAAATCAGCATTAAATGCGGCGCAAACCAAAGGATGAAGCTTAATCGCTTTTCCTTCGATTAATTTGGGATAAAAAGCCTGGATACTTAAACGATGCAAAGTAGGAGCACGATTAAGCATCACCGGATGTCCGTTAATCACCTCTTCGAGTATATCCCATACTTCTACCCGCTCGCGTTCCACCATGCGCCTTGCTCCGCGAATAGTGTGAACAAAGCCTTTTTCGCGCAGTTTTTTTATAATAAAAGGTTCAAATAATTCCAAAGCCATCTGCTTAGGCAAACCGCATTCATGAAGTTTTAAATCCGGACCAACAACAATAACGCTTCTACCGGAATAATCTACCCGCTTACCTAAAAGATTCTGCCGAAAACGACCTTGTTTTCCCTTAAGCATATCAGAGAGACTTTTAAGCGGCCTGTTTTGCGGACCCATAACCGGCCGTCCGTGACGACCGTTTTCAAGAAGGGCATCAACCGCTTCCTGAAGCATTCTTTTTTCATTTCGTATAATAACTTCAGGCGCGCCCAAGTTCATCAATTTTTTTAACCGGTTATTCCTATTTATCACCCGCCTATAGAGATCATTTAGGTCACTTGAGGCAAACCTACCGCCTTCCAAGGGAACCAAAGGGCGTAAATCAGGAGGGATAACAGGAAAAATATCCAAAACCGCCCATTCCGGCTTATTCCCCGAACGTCTCAGGTCTTCAACTATTTTCAGCCTTTTAAGAAATTTTTTAGTTGCGGCAGCCGTTTTAGCGGCATTAAGCTCCTTGCGTACCGTTTTGCTTAATTTATCTAAATCAATTTCCTTAAGCAGTTCTTTTATAGCTTCTGCCCCAATCTTAATTTTAACGCTGTTCTTATACTCCTGGCGCGCCTTCTGGTACTCTTCTTCATTTAAACACTGCATTTTTTTTAATGGTGAATCACCCGGATCTATAACGATATGCTCTTCATAATAAATAACCCTTTCCAAACTGCGTAATCCTATATCAAGAAGCGCGGAAAGCCGGGAAGGGATAACCTTAAAAAACCAAATATGAGTTACCGGCGCGGCTAAATTAATATGCGCCATGCGCTGACGCCGGACTGAAGAATGAATAATTTCTACCCCACAGCGATCACATTTAGACCCTTTGAATTTAATACCCTTTAGTTTACCGCAATGACATTCCCAATCTCTCACCGGTCCAAAAATCCGTTCGCAGAAAAGACCGTCTTTCTCGGGCTTTAAGGTACGGTAGTTAAGAGTTTCTGCTTTTTTTACCTCCCCTGCGGACCAAGCTTTTATTACCTGCGGGGAAGCAATCTTTATGGTAATCCTATCAAAAAAACTTACTTCTTTAGACATGTATTAAACTCCTTTTTTATGATAGGTTCAAAAAATATCATTTCGATTCCTTTTCTGCTTTCAAATCTAAACACAACCCCTGTAGTTCCCTCATCAATACATTGAAAGATTCAGGAACCGACGGGCTAAATTTCTGTTCGCCGCGCACAATCGCTTCATAGATGCGCGTTCTGCCTTCAACGTCATCACTTTTTACCGTCAATATTTCCTGCAGAGTAAAAGCTGCCCCATAAGCCTCAAGGGCCCACACTTCCATTTCGCCAAAGCGCTGGCCGCCAAATTGAGCTTTACCGCCCAAAGGCTGCTGAGTGATCAAAGAATAGGGACCTATGGCGCGGGCATGAATTTTATCATCAACCATGTGCACAAGCTTCATCACATACATATAACCAACAGTAACTTTCTGACCGAAGGATTTACCTGTATAACCATCATAAAGATCAATCTTTCCATCATCGGGAAGACCGGCCTGGTTAAGAAGTTGCTTTATCTTTTCCTCGTTGATTCCGTCAAAAACAGGACTCATAATATTTATACCAAGCTTCTTTGCCGCCCACCCTAAGTGCGTCTCAAGAAGCTGCCCGACATTCATACGCGAAGGGACTCCCAAGGGATTAAGAATAAGATCTATAGGAGTTCCGTCCTCTAAAAACGGCATATCTTCTTCGGGAAGAATTTTTCCCACAACACCTTTATTTCCGTGTCTTCCGGAAAGCTTATCACCTTCGGAAATCTTGCGCTTCATGGCAACGAAAACAACCACTCTTTTAAGCACACCCGTTTTGAGCTCATCGCCTTTATGTACTTTTGCAGTCTCCAATTCCTGTTCCATTTTAAGCTCTTCGAGCCTTTCTTCATAAACACTGAGGATTTCCCGGACATCCTCATTATCTTCCATATCTTTTTGTCTGATTTTTGATTCATCTTTGCCTAAGACTACTGCAAGGCGCTTTATCTTCTCTTTCTCCATAAGCTCTATTTCTTCGCTGTAATACTGCTCTATCTCCTTAAGACGACGCAACTCTTCGGTTTTTTCTTTCTTCGACTTCCGCCCCCGGTCTTTACGCTGAAAAATATCAACATGTATGACTACGCCCCTTACCCCAGGCGGAACTCTTAATGAAGTATCCTTAACCTCAGCCGCTTTCTCGCCGAAAATAGCACGTAAAAGCCTCTCTTCAGGAGAAAGCTCTTTTTCTGTCTTAGGTGTAACCCGGCCAATAAGAATATCATCCGACATTACCTCCGCGCCTACACGTACAACCCCTTGCTCGCCTAAATGCTTTAACGCTTCTTCGCTGACATTCGGTATATCTCTTGTTATTTCTTCATTGCCCAATCTTGTTTCCCGTGACTCTACTTCAAAACGCTCGATATGAAGAGAAGTTAAGACATCCTCTTTAACCAAGCGCTCGCTTAATATGATGGCATCTTCAAAGTTGTATCCACGCCAGGGCAAAAAGGCAACAAGAAGATTTTTACCCAAAGCAAACTCACCATCGTGCGTTGCAGCCCCATCAGCAATTATATCCCCTTTTCGGACACGATCACCCTTTTTTACCAACGGCCTTTCATTGATACTGGTATCGGCATTGGAACGATTAAACTTTCTTAATTTATAATTGATACTATCGATTTTTATAGAAGAGCTGTCTACCTTAGTGACATAACCGGAATCTTTTGCTAAAACAACCGCACCGCTATCCCTGGCTATTTTCTCTTCGACACCAGTGCCTACCAAAGGCTCCTCCGTATAAAGAAGAGGCACGCCCTGACGCTGCATATTAGAACCCATAAGGGCGCGGTTGGCATCATCATGCTCTAAGAAAGGTATAAGCGCCGCTGATATTGATACTATCTGATGAAGGGACACATCCATATGCCCCACTTCTTTGGGGTTTACCTTAGGAAATTTGCCTTTATAACGGCAATAAACCACAGAGTCCTTAATTTTTCCGTTATCATCGATGTTAGCAGTTACTTGTGCTATCTTCTTATCCTCCTCATCATCAGCAGTCAAATATTCAACCTTATCCTGAACAATACCTTTTTCAATCCTGCGATAAGGAGTAACCAAAAACCCTAACGGATTTATTTTCGCGTAAGTAGTAAGGCTTGATAAAAGGCCAATATTCGGCCCTTCGGGCGTTTCGATAGGGCAAATCCTTCCGTAATGAGAAGGATGCACGTCCCGCACTTCAAAACCGGCGCGCTCACGCGACAATCCTCCCGGACCCATAGCGGATAATCTGCGTTTATGTGTTATCTCGGCTAAGGGATTAGTTTGATCCATAAATTGAGAAAGCGGGCTGCGTCCGAAAAAATCGTTAATTTGCGAAGAAAATGCGCGCGAATTTATAAGATGCTGAATTGAAAAATCGTTATTGGAAATAATAGAACACCGTTCCATAAATGTTCTTTCCACCTTCAAAAGGCCTATCCTTATCTGATGCTGAAGTAATTCTCCTACCAGTTTTATCCTCCGATTGCTTAAGTGATCGATATCGTCGGTATCCTTTTCTCCCGCTTTTACCTTCAACAAATTTTTTATTACTTCTACCAAAGTATCCAAATCTAATACCCGCTTCGATAAAGAAACGTTGGTTGAAAGTTTTTTATTTAAAATGTATCTGCCGACCCTGGCTAAATCATACCTTTTATTATCGAGAAACATCCGGCGGAAAACCTCTTTTGCCGCTTCAAGCGTCATTGGTTCCGTCGGACGCATTTTTTTATAAAAATCAAGAAATGCCTCATCCATATTAGAAGTAGAATCTTTTTTAACACTATTGACGATTTCAGGATAAGGTTTATCGGAGAAACAATTATAAATATCGTCATTACTGGAGAGACCGAACATTCTCAGGATTTGCGTAACAGGAAATGTTTTTCTTCTATCGATGATTGCGCTAATGATATCATTTATGTCGCAGCGAAACTCCATCCAATAGCCGCGATAAGGAATTATTCGCGCAAAATAGATTCTCTTTCCGGTAGGGTGCAGACTTTCCTCAAAGAATACTCCGGGGGAACGCTGTAGCTGGCTAACGATAACCCGCTCATCCCCATTAATAATAAAAGAAGCAACGTCAGTTATAAGAGGAATATCGCCTAAATATATTTCCTGTTCTTTAACCAGCTTTGAGGATTCAACTAATTTTAAACGAACTCGTAACGGCGAACCGTATGTCTGCGAACGGCGCTTGCATTCTTCAATGCTATATCTAGGCCTGCTCAAGCTATAATTCAAAAACTCCAAGACAAACTGGCCATCAGTACTTTTTATAGGAAATACTTCGTTAAAAATTTCCTGTAATCCTATATTTTTCCTTTTCTCAGGAAGCACGGTGGCTTGAAGAAATTCCTTAAACGACTTAAGCTGATGCTCCAGAAGATGAGGCATAGAAAAATTATCCTTCATCTGCGAAAAAGATTTTCTTTTACCCAATTTCATTTTTTACCTCTTAATATTTAGTTGATAGTACACTATTGTGTAATCTTTTGAAATGGACTTCTTAAGCTTACTTAAGTTCTACTGTTGCGCCCGCTGTTTCCAGTTTTTTCTTAATTTCTTCCGCTTCCTCTTTAGAAACATTCTCTTTTACCGGCTTGGGGGCTGAATCGACCAAATCTTTAGCTTCTTTTAAGCCTAATTCGGTAATGACGCGTATCTCTTTTATAACGGCAATTTTATTACTGCCTGTGCCGGTAATAACTACCGTGAAAGAGCTCTGCTCTTCTTCTTCCTCCTGAGCCTCTGACGCAACGGCAATGCCTGCGGCTGTAACCGGAGCGCTTGCCGTAACTCCGAATTTTTCTTCACAAGCCTTCACTAACTCAGAAAGTTCTAAAACAGTCATTCCTTCCAGTGTTTTTAAAAAATCCTCTACCTTAGACATAACCTACCTCCTTAATACGTCGGAATTAAACCTCTTTTTTCTTTTTGATTTCGTTAACAACCCATACAAACTTCAATATTATATTATTTGCTGCAGCAAGAAAACCGGTAAGCGGAGAAGCTATGGTCATAACTGCCTGCGCCATAAGAAATTCCCGTGACGGTAATTTCGAAATTGCTTCCAGCTCCTTGGCATTTATCTTTTTATCGTTCAAAAAGCCCCCCCTCAAGCTAAAGGCTTCATTTTCCTTAGAAAACTCAAAAAGAATCTTGCAGACATTTACAACACCATCAGTACCTACGAATACTAATCCGGTAGGTCCATCAAGAAATTCTTCAAAGCTTGAAACACCAAGATTCTCCAAAGCCCTTTTCATCAGAGATATTTTTGACACTAATACCGAAGACTTTTCCTTTCTTAATCCGTTGCGTAAACGGTTGAACGAAAAAGCAGAAACTTTATCAAGACCGATAAAGATACAGCCGGAAAACTCGGCCCATTCGCTTTTCAGTTGATCAACTATTTTTTCTCTACAAATTATGCCTATTTTTTTCATATCTTTGTTCCTTAAACAACAAAGTTAGAGATCAGCTAGTTTAAAAAAACTTTACATTTTAAGCCTCAACGAAGGGCTCATGGTAGAAGAAACATATATTGTTTTTATAAACTCACCTTTTATCCCCTGAGATTTTACGGAATGCAATGACTCCAAAAAGGCCTTCATATTATTCAGAAGATTTTCTTTAGAAAAGGAAAGTTTTCCGACTCCTACGGCAAGGCAGCTGAGTTTATCCATGCGGAATTCAATCTTACCGGTTTTGGCCTCTTTTACGGCGCCGGCAATATTATCGGTAACTGCTCCTGTTTTAGGAGAAGGCATCATTCCCCGTGGACCGAGAATCCTACCTATTTTGCTTACAATCCTCATCATACCGGGAGTAGATATACAAGAATCAAAATTAAGCCAGTTTTCTTTCGAAATTTTATCAATCAAATCCTGGCCACCCACAAAGTCGGCTCCGGCATCCTTTGCCTCTTTTTCTTTTTCCGGCTCACAAAACACCAGTACTTTTATTTTTTTTCCGGTTCCATGCGGCAGTATCACCGAACTTCTTACCATTTGTTCGGGTTTTTTCGGATCAGCATTTAATTTACAGCTTATCTCGACTGTTTCGTCAAACTTTAGCGGAGGAAAACTTTTTAGAACATCAACCACTTCCTCTAAAGAATACAACTTTGCCTTATCAATTAACTCTAAAGCCTGTTTATACCTCTTACTTCTTCTCATTCCTTCACCTTTATTCCCATACTGCGGGCCGTCCCGGAAATAATCTTAATAGCCTGTTCTAAATCAAGTGTATTTAAATCTTCCATCTTTTCTTTGGCAATCTCCGATAGCTGCCGTTTGGTAACTTCACCGATAACTTCTTTTCCCGCCATTCCCGAAGCTTTCGCGAGATTTGCCGCTCGTTTAATAAGAACAGCTGCCGGCGGACTCTTAACAATAAAATCAAAA
>DAOVKQ010000084.1 GCA_030631705.1 Candidatus Omnitrophota bacterium
GGAGCGCTGGTTAAATAAGGATGTGTGGCCATTTGTAATGTCTCGAGTTCCGTAGAAGACATTCTTTTCTGAATAGCCACACCGATAAGATTTATCATTTCTCCGCAGGATATTCCTCCGGCTACCTGACCGCCCAATATGATTCCTGACTTCCGCGAAAAAATTAACTTTACCATAACGTTACTCGCGGCAGGCAAAGTAGCAGGATGTTTATCCACTCCCTGCGCCGTACCAGTCACTATTTCAAAACCTTCTTTTTTGGCGCTGTTTTCGGTAAGCCCGGCCGAGCCCAACACCAAGCCGTTAACATAAGTAGAATAAATAGCAATCGTTCCTTTATTTTCCCGCACCACTTTTAATTTATAAAGATTGGCGCCGGCGATTCTGGCTTCGGCAGTAGCTGTAGAGGCAAGCATAATTGGCGCATCACGGCGGGTATAAAAATCTTTTTTACCGGCGCAGTCGCCTACGGCAAAAATATCCGGATCAGTTGTGCGCATATACTCATCCACCCATATCCCTTTACCTTTACTTAAATCCAATCCGGCATCAGCTGCCAATTTCGTATTTGACACCGCGCCTACGCCTAAAATAATACTATCAATATCTATCTCATTACCGTTGGAAAGACGCACTTTTTCGACTTTGTCGCCGCCGATAATTTCTTCCACACGGGTATTGGTTAATACGTTAACACCGCGGGATTCGAGTTTCTCCTCCACAATCCCCGAAAACTCTAAATCAAAGGAATTAGCCAAAAGATAACGAAAGATTTCTACCAAATATACCTTTGGACCACCGATGCTGGAAATCTCATCAGCAAACTCCACTCCGATAAATCCCCCTCCAAGTATTAAAACATTCTTTGCTTTCTTGATTCTTTCTACTACCCCTTTTAGATAATCCATATCTTTATCTATAGGATAAACACCTTTTTTATCAATCCCCGGTATAGGAAGCTGCATCGGCAATGAACCAACGGCAAGGATCAATTTTTCATAACCATATTTTGAACCGTCTTTAACAATAACTTCTTTTTGCTGACGATCGATTTTCACCGCCTCAGCTACCGCCACTTCGATATTGTTCCCTTCTAAAGCCGCGTTCTGCAGTCTGTTTTCATCAGGATTTTTTAAGCTGGCAAACATATAAGGGATACCGCAGGGAATGCACCCCTGAGCCACGCTTTTCATCAGCAAAACCTTTTTATCCGGATAATACCTCTTTGTGGTTATCGCGCTTATTATGCCCGCGGGGCCGCCGCCTACCACTAAAACATCTACTTTTTTTTCCATAAAACCTCCCTGTATAGTATGTTTATCAGCACCGTTAAATTACAATATACAATAGACAAATTACAAGCAAGATATTTTATGCCGATCTATCAATGATTGATGTAAATATGTTCTTTCCTCTAAATCATAAGGCTTTCTTTGATCCTTAGTCATTATTTTTGTTTATTGTATATTTGTATTGTGTATTGTTTGTAATTTGGAATTTGTTTATTTTATTTATCCCATTACTTTACTTTATATAGCTTCCAGCATCACGCAAAGGCCATGGACAACTGTGATATTGTTTCTGTTACAGAATTCTATCGCTTCTTCACTCTCCGCGCCCGGCTGAAACCACACTTTAATTATTCCTTTATCTTTACACTCCCTGACAATCCTTGCTGTTACTGAAGCAGGGGTAACAATATTAACCACATCAACACTAAGGGGAATATCTTTAACGCTAGGGTAACAGTCTAAACCATCCACTTGTTTAAACCTGGGATTTACAGGATATACCTGGTAACCTTTTTCTTTTAATTTTCTCAGAATACGCCAAGCGTACTTAGATTCGTTTCTGAATGATCCGGCAACGGCAAAACTCTTTTGGCTTAAAAAATCTTTAACTAAATTTTCCATCCTTAACCTTCTCAAATAATTCTTGAAAAACTTTCCTGTATTCCGGTAAGGCCTCAATAATCGACACTCCCCGCGAATAGGCCGCGGCAATGTCCTCCCTAAACGGAATTCGCATCAATACCGGTATATTTTCTTTCTGACAATACTTATCGGTTTTTTCATCTCCCAAATCACAACGGTTAATAACCACGCCAAAAACAATCCCAAGTTTTCTTAAAACCTCAACCGCTAAAACTAAATCATTTAAGCCAAAAGGCGTAGGTTCGGTAACAAGAATACAAAAATCGCTTCCCTTTATAGATTCAATTACCGGACAGGATGTTCCCGGCGGAGCGTCAATAATATTTATTCCGGTAGAATTTATATATTTCTTGACCGCTCTTATAAGCGGCGGCGCCATCGCTTCGCCGATATTAAGCCGGCCGTGCACAAATTGTAAATTAATCTTCTCTCCCACCTCTATGAATCCTATCTCTTTGTTAACTTCTTTTATGGCGCCTTGAGGACAAAGATAACTACAAGCCCCGCAGCCATGGCAAAGTTCCTTAAATACCAAAACGTCTTTTTTTAATACCGCTATGGCGCTATAGACACAAACCTGAGAGCACCTGCCGCAGAAATTACATTTAGATTTATCCACTTCGGGAACAGGAATAAAAACAGGCTTCTTGGTTTTAATTTCCGGCTTTATGAAAATGTGCGAATTAGGCTCTTCAACATCACAATCTAAAATCTGCGCGTTGGGAATCGATAACGCAAGATTTACCGCAACCGTCGTTTTTCCTGTCCCGCCCTTTCCACTGGCAATTGAAATAATCATTGCTTGAGAACCTTCGCTTGCTGATTACTAATTGTCTTTCTTGTATACTACGAGTATTTCCTGAAAACTAGTTCTATCTTTTTCTAACTTACACCCTTTACTGAGTAAATATTTGGCTATATCGTTTAAGCCAATCAAACCAACCCGATGCGTTTTCCCTTCATTCTTATGGAGTTTATTTACCAACGCCAGCCCTGCCTTACTAAAATCACCTAAAACGATTCTGCCTTCATTCTTAAGAACCCTTGTTAATTCGTCAACAACAGCAAAAGGATTAACAAGGTGATGTACCATGTTAAGAGAAATAACTATGTCAAAACTGCCGTCTTTAAAATCTAGATGCCGCGCGTCTCTTGTTAAAAAATCAACCTTTTGTTCTAATCCAAAATGTTTTATATTTAACCGGGCAAACTCCTGTTCTTCGGCCGAAATATCCACAGTGGTAAATTTATGCCCTTCTCTTGCTAAGGCAAGCGTTAGATAACCTTTACCGGTACCGACTTCTAAAATATCGCCATAAAGGGGCCGGGCTTTTTCTAAAATAAACCTTCTTTCCTCTTCGATATCATAACCGAAGTTTTTATAGAAATTTATTCTCTCAACATACCTTTTGTGGTTTTCTATAATTGCTTTTTCCAAAATTATTCTCTGACCATTTTTGTCCCGCATTTTGGGCAATTTACAGAATAGCAAGGTACTCCTACCTGATGAGATATTTTCGCGTCGCAGTTTGGACAAACGCAATTCCCACTAGGCCCTGCACCCGGGCGATTTCCATCCATCCTGCCCCGGCCGCCGCCGCCGCCCATGCCCCTGCCTGTTCCCGGCCCTTGGCCGAACGGTCCTGTTCCATCTCCTCTAGGCATATCACACCTCCTTATCTAAGACCGAAATGCGAATCAACACTTGGGCCCTGAGTCGCCTTAAATTCACCTTTATTATATTTCTCTACCACTTCTTTGACACTTCCTGAAACACCGGTAATTACATTTATTCCTGCCGCCTGCAAAGTTTGAAACGCATTTGGACCAACATTACCGGTTAAAACAGCCTTTACGGTCTTATTCGCTATAAACTGACCTGACTGAATACCCGCGCCTCCACCGGCAACAACGCTTGGATTCTCTACTGCCTCAAATTCCAATGTATCTGAATCAACAATGATAAAATATTGACACCTTCCAAATCTTGGGTCAACGCTTGAATCTAAATTGTTACCTTGTGAAGTTATACAAATCCGCATATTTTCACCTCCATTTATGTTTTGTTTTTTAAAACTCTAAATTCTAAATACTAAACTCTAAATAAATCCAAAACATCAAACCCCAAACTCAAAATAGATTATAACATTAATAAATTCAAAAGATTTAGCTTTAAATTATATTGTTTTGGATCTTGGGTTTTCTTCATTTTGAGTTTATTTAGGGTTTAGGGTTTAGGATTTACTCCTCAGGATGATCACATTCAGTCTTTTCTATTCCATACCCTTTGCCTACGCCAGGAATGCACAAACTTTCTCCACCTTCTAAAGTTCCGTCTTGAAGTTTTTCTATTACTTCATCAATTTTACCGCTTATACCAACAATCGTTTTAATATTAACCATGCTTTTGTTTTGATGAATTTCTCCAGCTCTTGCCAAATGGAGTTACTATAGTTTGCTAATAAAACAGCATAACCGAAATATGCTCCCATAATAAATCGGATACCGTGATTTTTAATAGTCTCAATAAATGGTAAGTTAAATACAGCAACACCTTTCATTGTAACATACCAAATTTTATAAAATGATATTATAAATAGA
>DAOVKQ010000060.1 GCA_030631705.1 Candidatus Omnitrophota bacterium
TGGGTCTTGTTGTTAAATTAGTAGAGCAGCACCATGAAAGGTATGATGGAAAGGGCTATCCGTTTGCGATTAAAGGAGAAAATATAAAACTGGGTGCGCGGATAATGGCGGTAGCTGATAGTTTTGACGCTATGACTACGCAAAGACCGTATCGTAAGGCTATGTCCCGACAGGAGGCGGTTGAAGAACTTAAGAAGTGTAGCGGCGCCCAATTTGACCCTAAGATTGTCGATGCATTTTTAAGGGTGTTGGAGAAGAATCCGCAGATAATTGAAAAATAGTGTCCAAAGTCAACAGGCTGATCCCGTAACCTCGATCCCGTGATTTCCTTACACAATTTTTAGCGTACTACCTCAATCCCAATGCCGAAATTGCTTGACAGTATTTGGAATTTGTAATACTGTGTATATATTGGAGTTAAAGTAATTACTGCATATAGTTTAATCAATGAGACTTAGACTTTTTCGAAGAAAAAGCCTGTAGGCGAATTGACCCTTGACAATTTCCTTCGTAAAGAAATTGTCAAGGGTTTCGGGTTCAATTCCCCGCAACTTGTTGTATACATAGATCAGGAAACATAGCAGAATGTATCTTAAAAAGAGGTGGTATGGTGATTTTAAACAATAGGTTAATTTCTGCGAAGGAAATTTCTGTAAAATTTAGCGTCCCTTACCCTACCGTTAATTACTACACGAATTTAGGTTTCTTCTCAGTAGTTAAAAGAAAAGGGAATATGAGGCTCTACAAAAAGAAGGACATAAGGTTCTGCCTGGATAAGATTTCCCGATGGAAGGATGAGGGGTATCCGTTGAGATTAATCCGGAAAATGCTGAAGAAGGGAGCTTAATTTTTTTATAAAAAACCTTTCTCTTCGGCAGAAAAAGGAGTTAATTGCGTAGATGAGCTACTATAAAATTTTAGGATTCGATAAAGAACCGTTTTCCACAAGCCCCGATCCTGACTTTTTTTATCTTGCTAAGGACCATCAAACAGCTTTAGTAAATGAAATCATTGAATTGAGGCTTAAACGGGGATTAAGTGTGGTCCTTGGTGATATCGGCACAGGGAAAACCACTCTTTCCCGCAAGCTTATTAAAGAATTAAAAGAGAGGAAAGATTTTATTTTTCATATTATTTTAGACCCTTCGTTTGAAAATGAGCATGCTTTTTTGGATTATTTGGTAAGAAACCTTGACATACCTTATCCTGCCGGGGCGGGCGTAACTGCTTTAAAAGAGGCCCTGGAGAAATTCCTTTTTCAGAAAGGGGCGGTTGAGGGTAAGACCGTAGCGCTAATAGTTGATGAAGCCCAGAAACTGAACGAGATGTCTTTAGAGATGCTGCGGGTGTTGCTTAATTACGAGACAAATGAATTCAAGTTATTTCAGCTGGTTCTTTTGGGCCAGCTTGAGCTGCACGCGAAGATAATGAATATCCCTAATTTCTTTGACCGCATAAGTTTTAAATATACGCTCAATCCTTTGGATTTGGAAGAGACCAAGGAGATGGTAGAATTTCGTATAAGGCAGGCAGGATATAAAGCCAATATTCATCTCTTTCTGGAGGAAGCGATAAAAGAGATATATACACATACTAAAGGTTATCCCCGAAGGATAACAATGTTTTGCCACAATGCGTTAAAAGAAATGATTATGCGCAATAAATTTGTAGTGGATGCTAAATTAGTTAACGAGATTATCAAAAAAGAGGAAAAATCAGGATGGGGTGTAAAGAATTTTCTGGTTTAGAGAGGGAGCCTTTAAAAGAGCTTATGAAGGGCATGAGAAGATACTGTCAAGAGTTGTATGAAAGATTTGGGGGAGGAAACCCTAAACGCTAAATCCTAAATCCTAAATAAACACAAATGAATAAAACACAAAACCTAAAACAAGAGGTCAATAATCAGGTTGCGGTCTTAAATTACAAATTACAAACAATACACAATACCGAATATACAAACATTCCTGTTTGTAAGTTGTGTATTGTATATTGGATATTGGTTGTAATTTGTTTATTGTTTATTGTATATTGTGGTTTATAGTTTTTAAGTTTTGGGTTTATTTAGAGTTTAGTGTTTAGAATTTAGAGTTTTAAAAAACAAAAGATATTTTAATGATACCAGGGAGGATATGATGGTAGATAGTAAAGGTTCTACTCCTGAAAGGGAGCTCCTTAAACTTATAGAGAACGAAAAGGGAGCGTCATCAGTATCTCCTTCGAGAGTAAAGAGAAAAATTGGCCTTTTTTCTTTAAGCGGGCTAAAAGGCAGGCTTTCATTTCTAAAAAACAAGATTTCAAAATCTTTCAGTATCCAGGGTTTGAATATAAAGACTTTGAATAAGGTACTGGCGATAGTGCTTTTTTTGCTGTTTGCTTATGTGACGACCGATATGGTTTTATCTATGGGAAGTCTTCAGGAAGAATTAGAGGGCGCGTTTTTTATAGATAGAGAGCCGTCCTCTTACTATATTAGCGATGTTCCGCCTCCTGAGGATATGAATTATTACTTGGATAAAGTTGAAAAAAGGGATATTTTCAGCCTTGTATCCAGGAAAACGGTAAAGACCCTCAAGAAACAAGAAGTAAAGGAAAAGGCGGGAGCCAGAGACAAGACCAAACATCTCAAGCTTGTGGGTATTTCCTGGTCTGATGATCCGGACGCTATGATAGAAGATACTTTGGCCCATAAGACTTTGTTTGTTAAGAAGGGCGATATGATTAGTGATGTGAGAGTGGAGGATATATTTAAGGATAAAGTAATCTTAAACTATAAAGGCGAGAAGATTGAGATAAAATGAAGCATATTTTTATAATTTTTATTAGTATCTTTTTGTTCTTTTTCCCCTTAGGTAATACCCACGATGTTTTTTGTGCTGACATGAAAGGTATGATAACTCTTGATTTACGTAATATAGATATTATTGATGCCTTGAAGTTTTTGGCGATGAAATCGGGCATGAATATAGTAACTTCCAAGAACGTTTCCGGCCGCATAAACCTTATGGTAAAAGATGTTTCCATAAGAGATGTTTTTGATATTATGCTGCGTTCTAACGGCCTCGCTTATGATAAAAGAGGTGATATCTATAGTGTTATGAGCGAAGAAGAGTATAAAACGATATACGGAAAAGCTTTTGGCGACGTAAGAATAGTTAAGTTATTTCATCTTGAATATGCAATTCCTGATCAGGTATTCAGCCTCTGCGATAGTCTAAAAAGCGAAATAGGCAGGGTAATCGTTGACCCGGAATCGGGAGCTGTGGTGTTAATGGATTCTCCCCAGAAGATAGAAGAGATCGGGCAGGTAATTAAAGAATTTGAACAAAAGAATATCGTAAAAGTATTTAGTATAAATTATGCCAGCGCAAGCACTATAGCCGAGAAATTGAAAGGTCAGTTAGATACGAAAAAGGCGGGCAGCATACGCGCTGACGAACAGACAAATCAGATTATCGTGCAGACATTGCCTGAGAGAATGAAACAAATAGAAGAGATAGTTAAGAAACTGGATAGGAAAACGAAACAGGTTATGATCGATACTAAGATTATAAAGGTAAAGCTTCTTGAGTTCCTAACCGAAAGTGTTGAGTGGGAAGGCCTTTTTGGTTTAGCCGAGAAGTCGGGATTAGCTTATTTGGGTTCCTATCCTTTTAGCGCGGTCCAGGCATCGACAGATGCCTGGCGTTCAAGAAAAGAGGTATACGAGACTGTCGGCCATGTCGGATCGTATCCTTTCAGCGGTACTTCTACCAGTCAATCCGCAAGTTCTCCTAAAATAGGATTAGAAGAAATGCACATAGGTTTTATCGGTGACCAGGATTTTGATATAATTATCAGGTATTTCAAGGATGTCGGAGAAACACAAATTGTGTCTACTCCTAAGATAGTCGTGACCAACAATCAGGAAGCCAGTATTCATGTGGGAGAAAAACAGGCCTATGTTACTACAACTACGACTACCGGCCAGACGACAAGCACTGTCTCAGAAGAGGTAACGTTTGTTGACGTGGGGACTATGCTTCATGTGACCCCCACGATTAATGAAGAAGGATATATAACGCTTAAACTAAAAACAGAGATAAGTAACGTGGTGTCGGTTTTAGTTACTCCTACCGGGAATAGAATTCCTATAATAGGAACTTCGGTAGCTGAGACTACTGTTATGACCAAAGATAATACTACAATTGTTATAGGCGGTTTACGAAGAATGGAGAAAGGCTTGGAAGTTAGAAAAGTTCCTGTGCTGGGAAGTTTGCCTTTTTTGGGTAAATTATTTACTGCCCGGACTCCCAGAAAAGGGAGGACCGAGCTGTTGATTATGATAACTCCTACTATAATAACAGGTGATGTGCTTGTAGGTTCAAAGAATAGGGTTGTAGGAAAAAGAGCCCTCAAGTCAATAAAAGATTATGAATATGAAGATAAAAAACAAGATAAAGATAAGGTAGAAACGAAGAGTTCCAAAGAGATTCTTTCTGAAAAGCGGGGGGATGAAAAAAATATAAAGGGCCTTAAATTTTAGGATGAAAAATTATGAAAGTATTTAATTTTTTGATTAAGAGAGTAATACTTAACACATTTCTTGTCTTGGCGGTATTCTTTTCTCTAATTGTAAATGTTACTGCCCAGGAGCAGCTCTCGGCTGAAGGGACAGGGAGAATCAGCCTTTCAACAAACAAGGAAGATTTGATCGACAGTTATGAAAGCCTGCTTAAAGAGATGGATGATATTATAGGCAGTTACAGCAAACTTCAGGATGATTTTGAGGGCCTTAAAATGCAGGAAACCAGCCTTAAATCCGAGCTCAATAAGCTTACTGCAAGCTACCGGCTTCTTGAACAAGAAAATAAAATCCTAAGAAATAATAAAAACTTATTGGTTAAGAAGAAAGAAGAAATCGGTGCCGGTTCCGCGGCTTTATTGAGAGATTTAGAGAGGATGAAGGAAGGCAATGATGTTCTTCTCAAAGAAATTAACCAGCTAAGAATATCCAATCAGAGCCTTAAACAGTATAAAGAGGCAGCCGCTAAAGATCGGGATAAGCTCAAGCCGGATTATGCTAAGCTAAAGAAGGAATTCATAGAACTCAGCGAGGAATATAAGGTTATTGAAAAAGATAACAAAACTTTGAGAAAAAAAAGAGATTCTTTTAACTGGTCTCTGAGTAAAGAGAATGAGTTTCTTCTGAAAGATAAAGAAAAATTAAAAAAGGATAATCAAAAACTCGCAGAGGATAAAGATGTTCTTATTCAGGATATAAATGAGCTCCGCGAAAGTTATGAAAGATTACAAAAAGAAAAAGAGGCCGCAGAAAGAAAAAAGAGAAACCTCTCTTTAAATAGCGAAGGCCTTATTAGAGAAAAAAAACAGCTTAA
>DAOVKQ010000014.1 GCA_030631705.1 Candidatus Omnitrophota bacterium
GGTTATGGTCCCGGCGGTGTAGCAATAATGGTGGAAGCGCTTACTGATAACAAAAACCGGACTTCTGCTGAGATAAGAAATATCTTTTCCAAACGTGCCGGGAATATGGCAGGCAGCGGTAGTGTTGCCTGGATATTTACTAAAAAGGGATATGTTCTTGTTGATAAGTCGCAGATAAGCGAGGATGAATTGTTTTCGATAAGTGTTGATGCCGGAGCGGAAGACATGAAAACAGAAGGTAAGAATTATGAGATTTTTTGTGATCCCCAGGATCTTGAAAGTGTAAAGAACGCTATAAAAGGCAAGAACATAAATTGGGAAGTGGCTGATCTTACCATGGTACCTAATTCTACGGTTCAGGTCACCGGACAGTCGGTTAAGCAGTTACTTTCGCTCATAGAAGCTTTAGAAGACCACGATGATGCTCAGAAAGTCTATGCTAATTTTGATATTCCTGAGCAGATTCTTGAGGAATTGGCCCAGGAGATGTCTAAGTAGTTAATCTCGGGTTTAATTAGGCTGCGGAAAAATAAAAGCGTAATTGATGGTAGTTTTAGGGGTTGATGTTGGCCTTAGGATCAGCGGCTATGCAGTATGCGAAGTTAAAAATTTAGACGTCTCCCTGATTAAAGAAGGTGAAGTAAAAACTAAACCTTCGATGAGTCTGCCTAAAAAGCTTTTTTTTATCCATAAAAAGTTCATTGATGTTATAAATGAGTATAAACCCGGGGTGCTGGTTTTGGAAAAGTTGTATTCTCATTATCGTCATCCTACCACTGTGTCTTTGCTTGCTCAGGTAAGGGGAGTTACATTACTTCTTGCCGAGGAATATGATCTGGAATTTTACGAGTATTCACCTACTAAGGCAAGAAAGTCTTTTTTAGGCAGGGGCAGCGCCGATTCATCGCGGGTAAAAAAGATGCTGGAAGGCATGTTGGGTAAACCTGTCTTATCTCAGCATACTGCCGATGCTTTTTCATTGGTTGTAGCTTTTTCGCATACTCTTAAAATTAAGAGGTTTCAAGATGATTGGAAGAATAAAAGGTAAGCTGACAGGAAAATCGGAACATAAGGCTTTTATAGATGTCGGAGGAATATGTTATGAGGTCTATATCTCAAAATCAGTTAGTTCAAGGTTGGAAAATGAGCTTGGTAGCGAGGTGGATATAGCCATATATCATTATTTTCATCTTGATAAAAACAAGGCTATTCCGGTTATGATAGGCTTTTTGGATGAATTGGAGAAAGAGTTTTTTGAAGTTTTTACCAGTGTATCCGGTGTAGGGCCAAAGCTGGCTCTAAAGGCCTTTGATAGGCCGGTGTCCTTGATTGCCAAGGCTATCGAAGGAGCAGATGTAAGTTTTCTGACGACCCTTGCCGGTATAGGCAAGCAAAAGGCCAAGCAAATCGTTGCCTATCTGCAGGGTAAAGTGGGGCGGTTTGCGTTGATAAAAGGAGAAGATAAAGCGGCGCGCGCGTTCGTAAAAGACAAAAAGATTATTCAAGAAGCAAAAACGGTTTTAAAGCGTTTGCAGTATTCTGCCAAAGAAATAGAGTCAATGATAAATAGAGTGAAAGAAGCACAAATTCAGATTGACAGTGTAGAAGATTTGCTCAATGCGGTTTACAAAAGTAGAGGGTAGTTTATGGATAAGGAATTTAACAATAAGTCGATACTTGAATCATTACTGTTTGTTAATGAAAAGCCGATATCTACCGCGGAGCTTTCTGAGGTGCTTGCAGAGGATAAAAAAACAGTTGAGTTAGCGATGAAAGAGTTGTGCAAGGAGTATCTAGAGAGATCTTGCGGTATATGCATTGTGAAGGTTGCCGGAGGGTATCAGATGTGTTCGTCCCCTGTCAATGAACCCTGGATTAAAAAAATGTATCGCGAAAAGAACAAGCAAAAATTATCTTCTGCTTCTCTGGAAACGGTGGCCATAATCGCTTATAAGCAGCCGATAACAAGAATGGAGGTAGAATCCATAAGGGGTGTAAATATAGACGGAGTCGCGAAACATCTTTTAAAATGGGGCCTGATTAAAACGGCAGGAAGAAAAGAAGTTCCCGGCCGTCCTTTCTTTTATATTACAACAAGAAAATTTCTGGAGTATTTCGGAATAAACAGCTTAAAAGATTTGCCCAGACTGGAGGATTTTATTTCTTTAGCTAAGTCTGAGGAAGTAATGCCCCAAGATGCCGATAACGATAGTTATGAACATAAGGATAATCTTTCTTCTTCCAGGTATGAATTGGAAGATAGAGAGGAAAGAGTTGTTTTAAATGAAAAGAGCATAGGTAATCAAGCAGAGGAGGTAGAACAATGAAAACATATTTTGCTTCAGAGTCGGTAACCGAAGGACATCCGGATAAAGTTTGTGACCAGATATCTGATGCGGTTTTAGACGCTGTTCTTACGAATGATTCAAAAGGAAGGGTGGCTTGTGAAGCTTTGGCAACAAGAGGGCTTATTATTGTTGCCGGAGAAATTACTACAAGCTGTTATGTGGAAATTCCTAAAGTAGTAAGAGCTTTGCTTAAAAATATCGGATATGATGATCCTACCGGCGGCTTTGATTATGAAAGCTGCGGCGTAATGACTGCAATCCAGGAGCAGTCTCCCGATATCGCCATGGGGGTAGATACCGGAGGGGCCGGCGATCAGGGATTCATGTTTGGGTTTGCCAACTCGGAAACCCCGGAGCTTATGCCTTTACCGATTATGTTATCCCATAAATTGGTGCGCCGGCTTTCACAGGTGCGCCGGGAGAAACAATTACGCTATCTAAGGCCGGACGGAAAATCCCAGGTTTCCGTAGAGTATGAAAACGGTAAGCCTAAAAGAATCGATAGCATTATTATCGGTGCTCACCATTCGCAGGATGTCAAAACAGAAGATTTACGGGAAGACATTCGGAAATTAGTTATAGATTATGTGGTTTCTGAGGATTTAGTCGATAAAAATACGAAAATCTTTATTAACGGCACAGGAAGGTTTGAAGTCGGTGGTCCTGTTTCCGATACCGGAGTAACGGGGAGGAAAATCATTGTTGATACTTACGGCGGGTATGCCCGGCATGGCGGCGGGGCTTTTTCCGGTAAGGATCCTTCCAAGGTTGACAGGTCTGCTTCATATATGTCCCGGTATATCGCTAAAAATATAGTTAAAGCGGGTATTGCCTCTGTATGTGAAATTCAGCTTTCATACTGCATCGGTGTTGCCGAACCGGTATCAGTGAGTGTGGATACATTCGGTACTTCGGAAGTTGATACGGAAAAGATTTCTAAAGCAATAAGGCAGGTATTTAGTCTGACTCCAGCGGGAATTATTGAAGAATTAAAACTTTTCAGGCCGATATATACCAAAACTGCCGCTTATGGACATTTCGGCAGAGAGAATGAAGGTTTCTCCTGGGAGAATACCGACAAAGTCGATGTATTAAAAAAAGCAGTTGGATAGTTTATAAACCCAAAAAAAGGAGCATGAAGTGAGGTTTGATGTAAAAAATAAGGATCTTAGAAAAATCGGTAAGAAAAGGATTGAATGGGCGTTAAACAGGATGCCGGTATTGGAACGGATACGGCAGCGTTTTGCCAGGGACAAGGTTTTAAAAGGATTGAATATCGGAGCCTGCCTGCACGTAACCACAGAAACTGCCGGCTTGGCAATTACCTTAAAGGCTGCCGGAGCCCGTCCCTTGCTGTGTGCTTCAAACCCTTTATCTACCCAGGATGATGTCGCGGCATCATTGGTTTTTGATTACGGAATAGAGGTGTTTGCTATTAACGGAGAGAATACCAAAGTATACTATAAACATATTGATTCGGTTTTGGCGGAGAAACCGCAAATTACTCTTGATGACGGGGCTGATTTAGTTTCTACTATTCATAAGCGGGCTTCATCTTCAAAATACAAGGTAAAACTTCCCTGGGGAAGTACGGAGGAAACAACTACGGGTGTAATACGTTTAAGAGCCTTACAAAAAGAGGGCAAACTTCTCTGTCCGGTTATTGCCGTGAACGACGCCTACACTAAACATTTATTTGATAACCGTTATGGTACCGGCCAATCCACTATTGACGGTGTAATACGGGCAACGAATAAATTGATTTGCGGGACTAATTTCGTTGTATGCGGATATGGCTGGTGCGGAAGGGGCGTAGCTCAGCGCGCTAAAGGTTTGGGCGCGAATGTCATAGTATGCGAGGTTGATTGCTTAAAAGCTTTAGAGGCAGCCATGGATGGCTTCAGGGTGATGCCGATGAAACAAGCCGCGAAAATCGGTGATATATTCATTACCGTCAGCGGAGATATACATGTAATAGCAAAGCAGCATTTTTCTTTAATGAAAGATACGGCTTTGGTGGCTAATTCCGGACATTTCGACGTAGAAATAGATATAAAAAGTTTGGCGAAAATGGCTGTAAGGAAAAGACAAGTTAAACCCCTGGTAATGGAGTATACTTTAAAGAATAAAAAAAGGATATATCTTTTAGCAGAAGGAAGGTTGGTTAATTTAGCCTGTGCGGAAGGCCATCCGGCAGAGGTAATGGATTTAAGTTTTGCCAATCAGGCTTTAAGCAGTGAATATATAGCAAAGAATTACAAAAAACTACAAAAGAAAGTCTATAAAGTTCCCGACAACATAGACGCTAAGGTTTCCGAATTAAAATTAAGCTGTATGGGAATAAAAATAGACAAGCTTACGCCTGAGCAGAAAGAATATCTGTCCAGTTGGCAGATAGGTACATAAAGATAAAACAGTGGGCCAACGAAGGTAGAATATAAAATATCAAAGATCAAATATTAAAATTACGAAGTAAAATGTAAAAATAAGAAAGATTTGGGGAGCAGGTTAAAAGAGTATTGATAATATTAGATTTTCTAAGAATTTTGATTTTTGATTTGTCATTTTGCACTTTAATTTTTACACTTTGAATTTATTGGTGTTGGTACGAGAAGGTTCTTAAAGGAGGCGATATGAAAAAAGTAATAATTCTTATTTTTCTTCTTTCACTTGGGACATCTTTATGTTTTTCACAACAGATAATTCCCTCTGATATCAAAGAAGTTACTTTGTTCTCCGACCGGGCACAGATTACAAGAAAAGCAAAGGTTAAAGTCGGTAAAGGCTTGAATGAGATTTTCCTGGGTGTAGACGCTTTTCGTATCGATAAGGATTCAGTTACGGCAAAAGTTTTCGGTAAGGGTGAAGTTTTCGGTGTTCAGTTTAAAGAGCTGTATTTAAAAGATGAGCCTCAGGAAAATATAAAGGCTCTTGTTTTAAAGATAGAGGAGCTTCAGTTTTTAGCGCGGAAATTAGCCGAAAATAAGGGTGTGCTGGTAAAAAAAGAAACGTTTTTGCGGTCTGTATTGGATTTTTCTCATCAACAGGTTGCTCAGGATATAAAGACAGTTTTTCCTAAAGTAGAAGATTTAAAAAATACGCTTCTTTTCTTAGGCGACAGCTATAAGGAAATAAATGAAGAAAAGCTGGTTTTGGAGCAAAAGATCAAAGAATTAAACAAAGAAATCAAAGTTAAGAAAAGAGAGCTTTCTTCCTTGAAAGGGGCGGGTTGCAAAACCAAAAAAGTTATATCGATATTGTTTGATTCCCAAAAATCTCAGGGCATAAATATTGAAGCAACTTATTTAAGCTACGGGGCTTTATGGCAGCCTCTTTACAAGGTAGATGTTCCTTTGGATTTAGGAAAGGTTAATATTGTTATGTTTTCTAAGGCACAACAAAAGACCGGCGAAGATTGGCAGAATGTAAAGCTGTCATTTTCTAATGTTATTCCCCTAAAAGGCGTGGGCCTTCCTTCTTTAAACAGCTGGTTTTTAGATACGCGGCGGCGTTCTCGTAGGGAAGTCAGCTATAGGCAAAAATCTTTGGCTAAGAGTTCTGCCGATTCTCTTGTACCGGGAAGCCATGTAGATAAGGGTTTAGGCGAATGGGATGAAGAAGCGTCCGCAGGGGTACAAGCTGGTTTTGCCTATGCTGAGGATAAAGAGCTTCCTTTTTCGTTTGAGTATGAATTTCCTAAAGCGGTTACTATTGAATCAAAAGATAAACAAGCCCTGATGCCTCTTTTCTCTAAGACCCTTAAGGGTGAATTTTTTTATTACGCGGTTCCCAGAACCAATCCGCTGACTTTTTTAATCTGTAGGGCGGGTTCTGACCGGGAATTGCTTCCGGGAATGCTAAACGTATATTTCGGCGGCCGTTTTATAGGTAAGACACGCTTAGGTGAAAAAAAAGCCGGCGAAAAGTTTGATTTAAACCTGGGCGTCGACAGGGGAATAAAGGTAAAACGGGAAGTTATAAAAGATAAGTTCAAGGAAACTTTTTTCAAAAAACTGGACCGGCAGACTATAATCAGGGAGATAGCTTTTAAAATAACGGTTGAAAATATAAAAAACGAATCAGCAAAGATTAAGATAATTGACAGTATTCCTGTTTCAAAGACTGACAGAATAGAAGTTAAGGATATAAAAATTACTCCTGAGCCGACCAAAAAGAATTATCAGGACAAAGAAGGTGTTTTACTCTGGGAGTTGGAGCTTAAACCCAATAAGACAGAAGAGATTAATGTGAAATTTATAGTAACCTATCCTAAGAGTATGCCACCGCGGGGATTATGAAAAGAATAGGTATTTTAACCAGAGATTGCGCCGGAATAAATGCCTGCATACGGGCAGTGGTGCGGACTGCTTGTCACCGCGGCATTGAGGTTGTAGGTGTATGCCGCGGCTATGAAGGATTGATAGAGAATAATTTTAAGCCCCTTGATAAACGCGCCGTATCGGGAATAATTAATCTCGGCGGAACAATCCTTAAAACAGCGCGTTCCAAGGAATTTTTAACCCAACAAGGTCAAGACAAGGCAGTTGAGAATATAACAGGGCAAAAGATTGACGGGATGATTGTTATTGGCGGAAACGGGTCGTTAATCGGCGCCCACATTTTAGCCGATAAATATAGGATTCCCACAATCGGAATTCCGGCAACTATTGATAATGATGTTAACGGTATAGAGTTGACAATCGGCGCTGATACGGCGGTAAATGTAGCGGTAGATTGTTTGGATAAGATACGGGATACGGCAACTTCTTTAGAGAGAATATTTGTAGTTGAGGTTATGGGGCGTGACAGCGGTTATATTGCTTTACAGGTTGCCTTAGCCGGCGGCTGTGAGGAAGTTTTGTTACCGGAAATGAATTTTGATATGGAGAAGATATGTAATGAAATTGAACAGGGTAATACTGCCGGAAAGGTCAGTTGGATAATTATTACCGCGGAAGGCAAAGCAGGGGCTTCTTCTATTGCCGATATAATCACTAAACGGACCGGCCTTGAAACCAGAGTAGTAGTCTTGGGCCATATTCAAAGAGGCGGCATGCCTACGGCTATGGACAGAATTCTTGCGGCAAGACTGGGTAAATATGCTGTCGATGCTTTACTCAACGGCGAAAGCGATAAATGCGTAGGTTTAAATAGCGGTAAGCGGATAATCGTACCTTTGAGCGAAGCTATAAAACCAAAGGAAATAGATGTGGATGAGTGCTATAAGTTAATTAAAATCCTTACATAATCCTATACGAGGAGGTTAGATATGATCTACAAAGATGAAGAAGAGCTATTTACATCGGGCATAGTGAGTGTTGTTGACGGAAAAGTAGAAATCAAGGACTTAAATGCTTTCAGGGATAAAGTGGTTGATACTCTTATTGATACCTTGATGTTGAGTAATTCCACGCGTGTTAAAAAAATATGTTCATGGGTTGTTTATGAAGCGGCTAAAAAATTTGGCGTAGTTATTTCGTCTATTCAGGATTTATATGAAGCAAGAGCAAAAGAAGATTTGGCTTATTTTACGGTTCCGGCTATGAATATACGAACTTTAACCTATAATTTGGTGAGAGCTGTTTTCAGGGCGGCAAACAAAATTAACGCCGGAGCGTTTATATTCGAAATCGCAAAGAGCGAAATTAGCTATACCGGACAGCGTCCTTTAGAATATACTTCTTCAATCATTCTTGCGGCAATAAAAGAAGGGTACAGCGGGCCGGTGTTTATTCAGGGAGATCATTTTCAGGTAAAGGCAAAAAATTATCTTAAAGATAAAGACAGCGAAATAAACCCCTTAAAGGATTTGATTGCCGAAGCAATAGACGGCGGTTTTTACAATATTGATATCGACACTTCGACTTTAGTCGATCTTTCAAAAGATACTATAGATGAGCAGCAGAAATTAAACTGTGACGTGTGCGCCTTACTCACAAAGTTTATAAGGGGTTTGCAGCCAAAAGGTATCGAGATATCTATTGGGGGAGAAATAGGAGAGGTTGGCGGAAAGAATTCCACTCCTGAAGAACTTCGCGCTTATATGAGGGGGTATCTTTCACAGATTGAAGGCGTCAAAGGCATTTCTAAGATAAGCATCCAGACCGGAACAACCCATGGCGGTGTGGTCCTGGCTGATGGTTCGATCGCTAAGGTAAGTATCGATTTCGACACTTTAAAATCGCTTTCTGAGATTGCGAAA
>DAOVKQ010000002.1 GCA_030631705.1 Candidatus Omnitrophota bacterium
AGAGGAGCTGTCCCTAGTACGAGAGGACCGGGATAGAAGAACCTCCAGTGTACCAGTTATCTCGCCAGGGGTAAAGGCTGGGTAGCTGTGTTCTTAAGGGATAAGCGCTGAAAGCATCTAAGTGCGAAGCCCACCTCAAAACTAGGAATCCCTAGTCGGCTTTAGTCGGCTTGAAGGCTGGTTGGAGACTACAACCTAAATAGGGTGCAGGTGTAAGCGCAGTAATGTGTTTAGCCGAGCACTCCTAATAGCCAATCGGCTTGATACCCAACTTTTTTATTAAGTCACAAGGTTACAAGGTCACAAGTGAAAAAAAGTTTTATTTACTTGTGACATGTGACGTGTGACATGTTTTTATATGCCGGGTGCTTATACCGGAAGGGCCACACCCGTTCCCATTCCGAATACGGCCGTTAAGCCTTCTAGGGCCAATGGTACTGCCTTCGCAAGGGGGTGGGAGAGTAGGTCGGTGCCCGGCTTATTTTTTTAGACCTCAATTTTTATGTCTAACCTTCCCAATGTAAAAATAGAAAAAATCTACACAATACTGGAATTAAATAGTACGGTGCAGCGTATTATTCAGTCTGAATTTCCTGAATCCATATGGGTATGCGGAGAAATTCAGGGATTGAGGCTTGAGAGAGAAAAAAAACATATCTATTTTGAGCTTATTCAAAAACACGCCAAGATAGAAGAAATCGTTGCTAAAGTGCGTGTTGCGCTGTTTGCCGGAAGAAAACCATTAGTCTACCGGCGTATCCAGGAGACAAACGGCGCTTTTGAATTAAAGAATGATATTGAAGTTAAATTCTTGTGTCAGGTAAGCCTGCATCCTCCTACAGGGCAATATAGCCTTATTATTGTTGATATTGATCCTATTTACACTTTGGGTAAATTTGCCCAGAACCGCCGGAAAATAATCGATGAATTAAATAAAAAAGGCCTACTTGATAAGAATAAAACAAAAGATATTCCGATTCTTCCCTTGAATATAGGGCTGATAACGGCGCATGATTCTGCCGCTTACCATGATTTTATCAACGAACTAAGATTGAGCGGTTACGGCTTTAAGGTGGGTGTGTACAATTGTTATATGCAGGGTAAAAATACTGAAAACGACGTGGTGAAGGCTTTGAATTTTTTTAATAACTCAAAGTTAAAACCGGAAATTGTTGTTATAACCCGGGGCGGAGGATCTACCGCCGATTTAAGTTGGTTTGACAACAAGAAGATTGCCTCATCGGTAGCATATTCTGAAATTCCGGTGATTTCTGCTCTCGGACATCAGACAGATAACACAATAACCGATTTAGTCTGCCATACTTCTTTAAAAACCCCTACCAAGGTTGCTCAGTTTCTTGTTGAGTGTATTGACAAGGCATATGAGGTATTAATGGATAAAGGTTCAAGAATTATTGAACAAGCAGATTCTCTGCTGGAGGATTCTTCGCGCAGCCTGGAGTCAAAAGCTCTGTATATAGACTCTTTGGTAAATAAATATTTTCGTCACCACAGAGAGCGCTTAGCCCAAATAAAATCATTGATTATAAGCACTGCGGGAAATTTTATAAATTTTGAGCTGAGAAAAGTAGAACATAACATACAAGAGCTAAAAGGCGGATCAAAAAAATTCTTTGAAGCTATATTCGGAAATATAAAATACACCGAGGATAAAATATGCTTGCTTAATCCCCTTAATGTCCTGAGGCGGGGTTATTCCATAGCTTTTAAACAAGGAAAGGCAGTTAAGTCCGCAGCTGATTTAAAAAAGGGAGATAAAATAAAGACGGTATTCTTTGCGGGAGAAGCCGTTTCGCGAGTTGAGAAGATAGCGTCGAAAGTTTTATGAAAAAAAGGGATGAAAAAAAGGTGTCATTCCCGCCCCCGCTTTCGCGAGGGTAAACTCCAGCGGGAATCCAGAATTCCTGGATTATCCGGTCAAGCCGGATAATGACAAAAGAGAGAGTGATAGATTGAGGAGGTTATTATGAGTAAAAAGGTGGTTAAATACAGTGAGGCTGTCAGTGAATTGAATGTAATCCTTGAGGATTTGCAGTCCGAATCAATCGATGTCGATGAATTATCGGCAAAGGTGAAAAAGGCTACCGAGCTTATAAAGGCCTGTAAGGATAAAATTCAGAAGACAGAGATGGAAGTAAAGAAAATAGTTAAGGAATTTGAGAATAATTTATCCTAACTTTTTAATTAACAGGCGGTTAACGTCTTTTTGATCATCAAAAAGAGCATTTTTTAAACTTTAACCAGAATGCTTATTTCGTGAATATGTCTAATAAAATCAGGCTATTTTGCTGTATTTTTAGATTTAATTTCAAATAGTGATTGACAGGTATCGACAAAAGAAGTAATATACATAAGTTATGGTTACTAAGCGAAAAAAGAAGAACATTATTGATAAATTCAAGGAACATCCTAAAGACACAGGTTCGGCGTCTGTCCAGGTTGCTCTTCTCACTGAGAGGATAAGTTACCTTACCGAGCATCTAAAAGGGCACAAGAAAGATTTTCATTCTCGCCGCGGATTGCTTATGCTGGTAGGCAGACGACGGCACCTTCTTAGTTACCTAAAGGAACAGGATCCTCAAAAGCACGCGGATCTTCTGAAAGAATTTAAGCTTCACAAATAAAGTTATGTTGTCTATTCCTGTAAAAATTCCTAACAACAATGATTCTCTTGACTTTTCTTTCGGTGAGCTGGCTAAGCAGGCTAACGGAAGTATTGTTGTTTCTTTCGGGGGAACAGTCGTGTTGGTCACGGCGTGTATGTCCGCCGAAACCAAGAATTTTAATTTCCTGCCCTTAACCATTGAATATAAAGAGAGGACTTACGCTATAGGGAAAATACCCGGCGGGTTTTTCAAGAGGGAAGGCAGGCCTAAAGACGAGGAGATTCTTTCCGCGCGTCTGATTGATAGGTCACTGCGTCCGTTATTTCCCCGGGGTTTGCGAAATGATATTCAGATTATTGCAACAGCGCTTTCAAGCGATAAAGAAAATGACCCTGATATTTTGGCACTCAACGGAGCCAGTTGCGCGCTTTTAATTTCCGATATACCTTTTTCTACTCCTGTGGGCGCGGTAAGAGTAGCTAAAGTAAAAGGTGAATTTATTATCAATCCTACATACCAACAGAGAGAGGAAGAGGATTTTGAAATTGTAGTTTCCGGGACACAAGAGAAGATCGTAATGATTGAAGGCGGGTTTAGTCAGACTCAGGAATCAGAGATTGTTGAGGCGGTAGGCCAGGCACATTCGGTAATTAAAGAAATAATTAAAATTCAGCTTCAGGCCAAAGAGAAAATCGGTAAGCAAAAGAGCGAAGTCCCGTTAAAAAAAATAAACCAGGAGCTTCTCGATCTCGCGAGAGAAAAGATAGCTTCTAAATTAGAATCATCTTACGGATTAAGTAAAGAGGAAAAAAATGTGGACCTGGATGCGGTGCGTGCCGTTTTAAAAGAGCAGTTTGCCGAAAATGAAGATGTTGATGAGCAGTCGATTTCCGATGCTTTAGCGGAGATAGAAAAAGAAGTCGTAAGAAAAAAGATTGTAAAAGAAGGTTTACGCTTTGATTCACGCGGTATTGATGAGATACGCGCTTTGGAATGTAAGGTAGGAGCATTGCCCCGCACACACGGTTCGGCAATATTTACCCGTGGACAGACTCAGGCGCTTTCGGTAATTACTTTAGGCACTGCCTGTGATGAACAAACAGTTGAAACGTTCCAAGGAAGAAAGTCAAAGCACTTTATGCTTCATTATTGGTTTCCTCCTTTTAGCGTCGGGGAAGCAAGGCCTTTGCGTGGTCTTTCCCGCCGAGAAATCGGCCACGGCGCTTTAGCTGAGAAAGCATTGATCAGCGTAATGCCCGATAAAGAAGAGTTCCCCTATACTATACGCGTAGTATCGGAAGTTTTGGAATCGAATGGTTCCTCAAGTATGGCGACAGTTTGCGCGGCATCGCTTTCGCTTATGGATGCCGGAGTTCCGGTAAAAGAAGCTGTTGCCGGTGTAGCAATAGGTATAGTGACTGAAGGTGAAGAATATAAAATTCTTACAGATATAGCCGGTATAGAAGATTATTGTGGCGACATGGATTTTAAGGTTGCCGGGACAAAGAACGGAGTAGCCGCTATTCAGATGGATGTCAAGAATGACGGAATAACTCTCATTCAGATAGAAGAAGCTTTAGAAAAGGCCAAAAAAGCCCGGGGGGTAATCTTGGCTAAGATGATAGGAACATTGCCCCAGGCGCGCGGCTCGGTTTCTAAGTATGCTCCCAAGATAGGGATAGTTGCTATTAAGATTGAAAAGATCGGAGAATTAATCGGCCCCGGCGGTAAGAATATACGGCGTCTTACTAAAACGTATAACGTAGAGATAGATATTGATGATGAGAGCGGGCGTGTTTTTATTATTTCCGAAGATGAGGATAACTTAAAGCGCGCGGTTTCTGAAATCGAAAATTCGATGAAGGAAATAGAAGTTGGACAGATTTATGAAGCAAAAGTAGCTAAGCTTACCAATTTCGGAGCATTCTGCGAGCTTGTTCCCGGTAAAAGCGGTTTGCTTCATGTGTCGGAGATATCCAACGAGTTCGTGAAAGACGTGTACCAGGTTTTGAAAGAAGGCGATATCGTAAAAGTAAAAGTTATTAAAGTTGATGCCCAAGGAAGAATTGATCTTAGTAAGAAACAAGCAGAATGAGGCGGGTAGCTTCTGCATTATTAGGGTTTATATTGCTTGCGGCAGCAGCAATAATTTTCTTGAGTCTTTCTTCATATGACTCAAAAGACCTGTCGTTTCTAAGTTCCCCTTTTAACCAATCATCAAACAATCTTATAGGCATTAGCGGAGCTTATTTAGCTTTTATCTTGCTGTTTATTGCCGGTTATAGCAGTTATTTTATACCTTTTTTCTTGTTTTTTCTTGGTTTAGACAGGCTGAACATTATTAGATTCCGCGGTATTGCTAAAGGCAGGATTGTTAAGGTTATATCGTTTTTATTCCTAACTGTGGCGGTTTGTTCGCTGGCAGGTATTTTTTTCTCAACTAAAGAGGGTATTTATCTTCATTCGGGGATAATAGGGTTTTATTCTTCACTGGTTCTAACCAGATATTTGGGGTTTTGGGGCGCGTTTATTTTCCTGGCTATTACGGTTGTAACTCTTTTCTGGATGCTTGCCGGATTTTTCTTTGTTGATTTATTCGCCTTAATTAAAAATATACGCTTGAAGTTCATTGATTCGTTAACTAAGTTTCCTCAGGAAAAAAAAGAACGCGAACAAAGGATTCCTTTAAGGCTTAAGACAGAGCCTAAAATCATAAATAAAGTCAAAGAGGCCATTAGACTTAAAGAGAAAGATGTTAAGCCGGAAATCAGGCTTTATACTCCAAAGCCCGTTGCTAAAGGGAAAAAAGAGGATGCCTTGGTTAGCATAAATGCGAAAGATAAATCCTACGAGGATATCCCGGCAGCAGTACCTTATAATGCCGAGAATTTCCGCCTTCCGTCTTTAGATATTCTGAAAGTTCCGCCGGCAGCGGATCCGCACCAGTTAACAGAAAACATAGAAGCAAACATAAAGAACCTTGAGGAAGCCCTGGCTGATTTTGGCGTTGGAGCAAAAGTGGTAAGCGTGCAGAAGGGTCCGGTGGTTACTATGTACGAACTAACGCCGCGTTCAGGTGTCAAAATTCAGCACATAACCACGTTGTCTGATGATATCGCTTTGGCCATGAAAGCTTCAGGCGTGAGAATAGTAGCTCCTATACCGGGCAGAGGAACTGTAGGTATTGAGATACCTAATTTAAAAAAACACCTGGTATATCTACGGGAGGTGCTTGAGGATGATGTTTTTATTAATTCAAAGTCAAAGCTTACCTTGGCGATAGGTAAAGACGTAAAAGGTGACCCGATTGTATCCGACCTTGGCGAAATGCCTCATCTTTTAATTGCCGGAACTACTGGTTCGGGTAAAACCGTCTGTGTTAATTCGATTATTTCTTCGATTATGTTTAAATCTAAGCCAAATGAAGTTAAGTTTATTTTAATAGACCCTAAAAAAGTGGAACTTGCTCCTTATGGAGGTGTACCGCATCTTTTACATCCGATAATTTCCGATGCCAAAAAAGCATTCTACGCTCTTAATTGGGCAGTGGGCGAGATGGAAACCCGTTACAAGTTGTTAGCTTCAGAGGGAACAAGGAATATAAATGCTTACAACCTTAAAAGGCTCAGAATGCCTTACATAATTATCATCGTTGATGAGCTGGCTGATCTAATGGTGGTAGCGCGGGATAAGATTGAAATGACAATCCAGAGGCTGGCTCAACTTTCCCGGGCAGTAGGAATTCACCTTATACTGGCTACCCAGCGTCCATCAGTAGATGTTATAACCGGCGTAATAAAGGCTAATTTTCCCGCGCGCGTTTCATTTAAGGTTTCATCTAGAGTAGATTCCCGTACCGTTCTTGATGTTATGGGAGCGGAAAAGCTTTTAGGCAAAGGCGATTGTCTTTTTATAAAGCCCGGCCTTACTAAATCAATAAGAGCGCAAAGTTCGTTTATAGACGATGAAGATATCGCGAGTTTAACGCAATTTTTAAGGAGTCAGGGCGGTCCGAAATATGAGGAGGGCATTATAGAAGAGCAGAAGAAAATCGGTGCGAGATTAGAGAGCGATGAACTTCTGCCGGAAGCTATAAAAGTTATTCTTATTTCACGGCAGGCTTCAGCATCTTTATTACAGAGGCGCTTACGTGTGGGTTATACCCGGGCGGCGCGCTTGCTGGATCTTATGGAAGAACAGAATGTTATCGGTCCTTTTTGCGGTTCCAAGGCACGCGAAATTTTGGTTGACCCTGAGAGCTATTTGAAGGAGAATAAGCTCATATGAGAACAATTAAAAATTAAAAATGGATAAAAAATGATGCAATATCGTGAAATGGGGCGGAGATGATTGAAGAAGTTTGTAAAAGGCTTAAAGAAAAAAGGCAGGAATTAGACCTTGATTTGGAGGATATTGTAGAGAAGACAAAACTGCATCCCTCAGTTATAAAAGCTATCGAGAACTACGACGTAAAGCAAATAAACCCCATATACTTAAAAGGGTTTATAAAGATATACGCTTCTTTTTTAGGAGTACGAGTAGAGAACGATGCGCTTGAAGAAATATCTTCTTCCGGCGCTAATAGGTCAAGAATCAACAAGGCTAAAGTGAAAGCAAAAAACAACCTGCCTGATTTTGGCAAATTATTCAGTCCTCAGGTAAAAAAAGTTATCTTAAGTGCGGCTTCTGTTATAGTTATTATTGTGTTGATAGGTGTTGTTTTGTTTAATGCGGTAAAATTTTTAAAAAACAAAATTCAAATAATCCGTAGAAATAAGGCTGTGGCCGTTTCGGAAAACAAAGAATCTCTTTCCCAGGCAATACTTGATGAAAATAGGAAGCTGGATGATATAACAGTGTCATTTAGTGTAAAGCGCGATTGCTTCATAAAGGTTAAGAGAGATTATAAAATCGTTTTTGAGGGTGTATTGCGAAAAGGAGCCCTTGAAAGCTGGCAGGCTAAAAAAGAGCTGGAGTTTCGATTAAGCGACGGCTCAAGTGTCGATATAGAAGTTAACGGAAAACTCCTGCCTCCTTTAAGCAAGATACGTAAGCCCATAAAGAGCCTGAAGATAACACCTCAGGGCATCTCTATAGACAAGTAAAATTCGAAGCGCGAAATACAGAATCCGAAACAATATTACAAATTCCAATTTTCAAAATTCTAAACAGAATAAACGTGTTCTGTATAATTCGGATGATATGTTAACAAAGTTAACCAAAGACGCAAAAACTAATTTTTCTCGGGATCGCCAAAAATCCCCTGCGAGGATTTTGGCTGGTGCCTCGGCCTTAAAAATCCCTCCCTTTGGTCGGGATACCATGCTTTTAAGGCCTCAAACCTCCCTTCAAAAATTGTTTTTGCATTCTTTAAGCCGTAAACAGATCTCTTGAATTATACACATGTTCTGAGATTAGGATTTTGAATTTAGTTTATGTCTAAAACAGTTTCCATAATTTCATTAGGTTGTTTCCGCAATACTTATGACTCAGAGTTTATTCTTAAAGAATTTATTGACCGGGGCTATGTTTTTTTACAAGGCGGCGATAAGATAAATACGCTTATTATCAATACCTGCGGTTTTATACGTCAGGCAAAGGAAGAGTCGCTTGAATATATAACCAAAGCGGTTAGTTTAAAGAAGGGAGGTAAAATAAAAAAGCTGATTGTGGCCGGATGTCTGGTTAAGCGCTACGAGGATGAACTTAAAGATTCTTTTCCTGATGTGGATGAATGGAGAACTCTTGTTCCCGTGAACGCGACAGCCCGGGGTGAAAGAAAAATCATGCCGCGGCATATTGGATTTTTAAAAATCTGTGAAGGATGTTCTAACAATTGCAGTTATTGCTCGATTCCTTTAATAAAGGGGCGTTTAATAAGCAGGGAGCCTGAAGGGTTAATCGAAGAAACAAAGCTTTTAGACAAACAGGGGATAAAGGAGCTTAACATAATCGGTCAGGATGTTACCGCTTGGGGAAAAGACTTAAAGTTGAATTATAATTTAGCAGGCTTGCTTAAAAAGATATTGAAAGAGACAAAAAACATCCGCTGGCTGCGCATTCTTTATACTCATCCCGGACATTTTAACGATGAATTGCTTGATTTAATCGCCAACGAGAAAAGGATATGTAAATATGTTGATTTGCCAATACAGCATATAAATGATAAAATTCTAAAAGAGATGAACCGCAAAATAACTAAGGCGGAAATCGTTAGTTTGATAAGCAGAATAAGGAAGAAAATGCCTAAGGCAGTATTAAGGACTTCGTTGATCGTTGGTTTTCCCGGTGAGACCGAAAAGCAGTTCAAGGAATTGCTTGATTTCGTGGAAGAAACAGGATTTGAGCGTCTGGGTGTGTTTATGTATTCCCGGGAAGAAGGCACCAGGGCATATTCTTTTAAAAGACAGGTTCATTTTAAGACCAAGGAGCGGCGCTATAAAGAAATCATGAATTTACAAAAAGGAATATCCTTAAAGCATAATATCGGCTTTATCAGGGAGAGGCAGGATGTGCTTATTGACCGAAAAGAAGAGGATTATTTTTTGGGCCGCAGCCAGTTCAGTACCTATGATATAGACGGCGTAGTTTGCGTAAAGAAAAAGGATCTGACGCCGGGCGAGTTCTATAAAGTGAAAATAACAGATGCTTACGAATATGATCTCCTCGGACAGTAATTTGTATTGATATGAATATTCCTAATATGCTTACAGTATCAAGAATGATTTTAGCGTTTATTTGCGTTGCTTTGATTACCTGGCATCCTCTAGCGGGGGGCATTGTTTCTCTTGTGGGAGCTTTTATATTATTTTTAATCGCTTCCTTAACCGATTTGCTGGATGGGTTAATCGCAAGAAAACAAGGGTGTATCAGCGATTTGGGAAAGCTTCTTGATCCAATCGCCGATAAAATACTTATTCTGGGAGTATTCCTTGCATTTCTTGTTCTTGAAATCGTAAACGTCTGGATGGTCATTGTGATTATGATGAGGGAATTCGTTATTACCGGCCTTCGGCTGTTTGCTTTGAATAGGGGGATAGTATTAGAAGCAAGGAAATTCGGGAAACACAAAACCTTTTCTCAGGTGTTGGGCATAAACTATATTTTTATAATATTGATTTTAGGTAAACTATTACCGGGGAATTCAACTGTTGAATTATTTTATGATGCCGGGATACCTTTTCTTATGTGGTATATTGTAATTATTACTGCGGGAAGCGGTCTGCATTATCTTTGGGTGAACAGGAAAATTATTAAGAATTTCTAATGAGTCACAAGTAACAAATATCAGATGACAGGTTAAAATAGTGAAGATCAAAGAAATCTCATTTAAAAATAAAATCTGCTGGGTGGTTACCACTGTGTTTGGTATTGGTTATACTCCTTTAATGCCGGGGACAGCAGCTTGCGTAGTTGCTATGTTTGTTTTTATTTTAGTAAAAAATACTTTTTTATTTGTTATCGTAACCATTGTTTCATTAATAGTTGCTTATGCCTTGTCAGGTAAAGCGGAGAAAATATTTGGCGAGAAAGACTGCAAGAAAATTGTAATAGATGATTTCGCGGGAATGCTGATTACTTATCTTTTTATTCCTCACGAGACCCGTTATATTGTTATTGGATTTTTTCTTTTTCGCATGTTTGATATGTTAAAAGTTCCCCCTGCCGATAAGTTAGAGAAACTCTCAGGTAGCCGCGGCATAGTCGGTGATGACGTTGTAGCGGGGATTTATGCGAACGTCATTTTGCATATTGCGCGGATGTTCGCAGGATAACATATTGTTCGCAGACGTCTGTAATGTCTAGAATGTAAGCGTCGTACTCAGCGAAAAATAATTCTGGTTATTGTTGGTAGAGGCGGGATAGGATTTTCCCGGTATAAAGTGGCCGTACTGGAGGATAATCCTTAAATCCGACAATACATGCCAGGAGATATCAAAATCAATCTCTCTTCCTATATCGTTGTTGCTTTGGGTGGCTTCAGGGTCGTATATTCCGCCTTGTGATTTGTCTTTATAATAACGGTAATAATTTATTCCAACGGTTACGCGTTTAAAATTGGTGATTTTCTCAAAGGGTTTCAGTAATACCCCTATGCGGTAAAATCGGATATTGGATAAGCGGGGACAAAGGGAGTATCCCGTAGGAATGTAGCCGAAATAAAGGAAGTTTGTGTCTTTGCCCTGGGTATTTCCGTTTTGGGTATCGGTTACGCTGGTTCTATCCTTATCGCCGGAGCCGAAAGCATATTCAAGAGAAACAATAGGGTGGCTGTATATATTAAAGTCATAACTAATCCCGCAGTCCAGTGCCCAGGAATCAATTGTTTTCTTTTCATTAGTATCGTATATTCTGCTTTTTCCGGATTGTTTTATTATTTCCATCCAGTAATTCAGTTTGTCCGATATTTTTCCTTCTGCTCCCAAGCCAAGATATTGAGAATCGTAGGTGTAGTCATGGGTTGAATCTTCGGGCTGTTCGTTACTGTAGTCTTTCTGTATAAGAAAGTATCCGTAAATATTGTGGTTGGGAAGCGCAAAGTAGTTTATCTCACTTGCGTAAAAGAATCTTTCGCTTTTCTTGTCATACCCGGGAACGCTTAAATCAATATTTTCTTCGCGGGGCAGGGTGCGTGATATAAAACTTTTAATATTAAAGTTTTTAAAGTAGTAAAGGATTTCTGCTCCGTCGCTTACGTTACTGTAGGCAATGCCTCTTCCGATACTGAAATAGCGTCTGCCTGTCTGTATCCAGCAGGGCCTGAAATCGAGGATGAAATAGGCATAATCAAGATGCGGGCCGTCATGGTCGTAGCCGCCGGCCGTGCTTTCAGGTTTTTGGTCTATGTATAAATTCTTTAATCTTAAGTAAAAAAAATGTTTGCTGTCAGAATATTCAGAGGGTCGTAAAATGGCTTTTAGCCAGAGCCGTAAATCCAAAGAGGGCGTATAATCGTAGGTATCCTTTGTCGATGAGTCGTTGTCCTCATTCTGATAATCGTCGTAACGTAAATCAAGCCACCCGCCGTAGTCAAAAGTTAACCTTCCTTTGCCGGGCAGTTCTTTAAGCTCGCTATTTTTAAGAGATTGCCTTTTTTCCTCTTCAGCCCTTCTTGTCTTTTCGTTCGCGTTTACTCCAAAACAGGCAAGTAAAAATGCGCAAGCAGTTATAATTAGCGATAGTTTTTTTATTTTGTTCTTCATCAATTGATATTTATTGCGGTATATCTTTTGCATTTTTTGTTAAATAATCAGCCGCAGAAATCATGATTAAAACAAGTTCCCTTCCGCTTATCAAGTCATTCGCAGTTGCGTAATTCATCATATCCTGAAAAACCATTTCTTTTACGGCATAGCGCTCATTAAGTCCGAAGATTCTGGAAAGAAGTCCTCCTTTTAAATTCAGCGCTTTGCAAAACATATAAGCAGTAAGTCCTTTGTTAAGAGGCTGGTTGCCTTTAGTCTTTACGGCAATTTCCTCCGGTAAAATCCCATTTTGTTTTAAGAAGTTTATTTGTGAGTCTATATCTTTATATTTTTTATCTATACCGGTAAGAATGGATACAGCTATACAGCCATCGTAAATAGAGGCGATTTTCTTTGATATAAGTTTATCAAAATAAGAAAGTTGTTTTGTTCCTGTTGATTGGGGCTCCTGTGTTTTCCCTCCGGCCATGGGGATTTCTGTGTGGGTGAGGCTTTTTCTTTTTTCTTCTTCGATTCTCCTGCTTTCTTTTCGGGTTTCGGCAAAGAGAAGAGGAGAAAGAACCAGAGATAGGATTAACAAAGAAATTATTATCCTCATTAGAAAATATTACCGCGTTGATAGAATAATTCAAGGAAAATGAATTTCAGAAAACGCTTTCATTAATATTGTGTTGAAAAGACGGTCTTACGTATGGTATATCTTAATTGAAGGACAATTTGACAGTTTCGATAATAGCAAACTCTTCGTAAGAGGGGGACGCAAAGCCGTGCGTCCAGCACTAATTTTCTTTTGAAATTAGTGCTGGATTGGCAGGTTGCCGGAAAACTTTTTTAGGAAAACCTGCTTCTTACGGAGTAGGTTTCTTTTTTGAGAGGGCAGAGACAGATGCGAAAAACAAAAATACTACTTTTAATTGCGTTTATACTTTCCCTGTCGGTAAGTACCGTATATTCAGTTCCTAAAAACAAAACAAATAACCCAAAAGCCAAGGGAAAGGAGAAAGTAGCGGCAACAGAGGTTAATAGTCCCAAACCAAAGGTTCAAAGTTCTTCAAAGGCCCAAGTTAGGGCCAAGGTGGTAGTCAAGCAAAGTATAAAGGGAAATAAAAACTTACAACGCAAACAGGTTGTTGAAAAAAGGATTAAAGATAAAGACGTTCAGCTTTACCGTTCGAAGGCAAAAAAGCCTGTTTTGAGCAGAAGGCATTTAGAGCGAAAAAGAAACAGGGAATTGGTCGGAGAACTTGGATTAGCGATGAACCGGCTGGAAAATTCACGCTGGTATCATAATCCTAATGATGACAGGGGTCAGGGCAATATGGGAAAAGTTGATATGCTCGATCCTTATGGACATGATAAGGACTCCGACAGGATGGAACTGTACGGGAACCGGGGAAGACTGATAAGATTGCTTGATCCTGTTGCTGAACCAGAACCGCCTCCGGAGTCGCCGTCTGCGCCTGAGCCATTGCCTGAACCGGAACCTGTTCCTGAACCTGAGCCGGAACCCGAACCGGTTCCTATTCCTGCGCCAGAACCGCCGCTTGCTCCCGAGCCTCCTCCCGAACCTCCGTTCTAAGTGGAAAAGTGTAACTGCATTTTTGGGTTAAAACAAAGTTTGTATTGATAAGGATAGGTTGAAATAGCGCGTTTTCGATTCGTAATCTTTAGGGTCACCTTCGCGGCTCATAAAGGTTACGTGGTTGGGGACAAAATTACTTTTAAAAGATATTAAATTGGTTTTTGTAACGCGCCAGTCAAAGAAAAGCTCAAAGAATAAATAAGGTTTAAATCTGTAGAAGCGGGTTTTCTTATCATAAAGAGTAAAAGTATGCAGTGAGCTATCCGAGTGGTACCCTGCGCCAAGGCCTATATTTAAGTTGTCGCGCAAACCGTAATTTAAGCTTCCTTTGAATTTATAATAATTTTGTTCAATGACATTAGTAGCATAATTGGTTGTATTCCCGGCAAAAAAAGCGGCGTGTTCCGAGCCTATCATGAAGTAATCCAGGGGATATAGAAAAATATTGTAAGGGTCAATTATGTTCTGCGCGCCGTTGTTTGCTTTTTTGTCTAAATGAGTTATGTCTTTCTCGTATTCGAATTCAAGCAAACACTGATTCTTATTGAGTAAATCTTTGGTCAGAGAAGAAAATTCATCGCTTTCTGTTGTGTTCTTTCCGTCAAAAAGATAAGTTAGTCTTAATGCCGGCCTAACATTATAAAACTTTAACCGTTTAACCGGATAAGTTGTTACGGTATTGTCGGTGTTTTTCTGCTGGTAATCGAGTTTTTGCTCACAGTAATCAAAATCGGTAAGGATAACGGCTTCAAATGAATCTCCGCTCCGGTAACGCAGTCTTAAGGGGAAGCGGAAAGAATTTTCCAGCTTATAATTTCCCGTTACAAATAAAGAGCTAGAATCGGCATTATACTGTTTATATTCATACTTATATTTAAGCGGCGTTGTGTAGCAAAGGCCGCTTTCTAATTCCGGATTTTCTTTTAATCCCCAGCGCATGGTTATGTTGGGACTCGCATGGGGCATAAGAGTGTGGTAAAAATTATAAGCTCTGCTTAAAGAATAATAGGAAGTATTTCTTCTTACTTTACCTTTTTTATAGATGATTGACGATTCTAGATTAAGTTGGTTTTTACAGAGCAAAGGCCGTTTTATTTTAGAAAGAGTTGAATTATTTTTTTTGCCTTTATCCTTACCGGGGGAGAGATACCTGATGCCTCCTTCAATGTCCTGAAAGTTTGAGCGGATATAACTAAAATATTGCGCTTCATTGGGAGCGGTTGCCCAGTTCCAGTCGCTTTTTTGCCCGTTGTTCGCGGCAGTTAAATAAAATTCACTGTTTTCTTTTCTTGCGCGGAGTTTAAGCAAAAAGGCGCGAAAGTAAGTTATGTTATATTTTTGAGTATCCGATAGAGAGCCGGCAGGATTATATGTCAGGCGTTTATAGCCTGAAGGGTAGGTTTCTTTAAACCCCAGCTCGGCATCGATTATTGAAGAAAACCTTATTGAATTATCGAAGAAATAAAGATAAGGAGTAGATGAAAACCGGTCATAAGAGGCATTTCCATGAGTGCCTTCTTCCCGCAGTTTAAAATATTCTATTTTTTCCTTATAGAGAAATTTACCTTTCTGTAGCAGAGGCTCATAGAGGTCATCGAGCTCAAGGGCGTAAAGCTTAAACGGCTGGACTAACGCAAGAAGCATAAGGAAAAGGGCAAGGGATATTCGTAAGGCTAAATTTTTCATTCTCTAAGTCCTGCCTTGAGAATTTCTTCGTGCATAGCTCCCTCAGGGGTTAAGATACTTTTGTAAAGGATAATTTGATTTACGGGCAAGGATCTACCGGTTTGTATCTCTTTTGTTTTCGCAACAAGACACTCTGTATTTTTTTTGCTTTTTAGACGGGCAAGAGTTACGTGGCTCCTAAAACGCGATTCTTTTTTAAATCCAAGCGGCTCCAGCCTGTCTTCCAGAAAGTAAGCGATTTCTTTCAATCTGTTTTCATTATCGGTTGCGATAAAGAATACGTGGGGATTTCTTTCGTTGGGGAAGAACCCAAAGTTGGAAAAGTTTACTTTAAAGGCAGAAAAGCTGAGCGCGGTTTCCTTAACGATGTTTTCAAGGTTTAAGATTTTTTCTTCTTTTACTTCACCTAAGAACTTTAGCGTAAGATGAGAATTAGCTGTGTTTACCCATTTTGCGTAAGAATCACATTTTTTCAGCTCGTTTTGCGCATCGCGCAAGTAGTCTTTTATTTCATCGGGAAGAGGTATTGCGATAAAAACTCTCATTTTTATTAGGATTCATTAAGAATATTTTATCAGATAGATGATTTAAATCAAACACTAAGGCGATATTAGGGTTCTTTCTTGTTTAAGTTGATTGAAAGAACCTGATTACAGTGATTAAAAACCCGATTACAGCGATATACTAATAGAAATTAATCTCTGTAATCTTTTAATAATCTGTGTA
>DAOVKQ010000047.1 GCA_030631705.1 Candidatus Omnitrophota bacterium
AAATACTGCATCACATAAGAGCTAAGGGAATCAATATTCCGGTTATAGTAGTAACCGGAAGCGGCGATGAAGGAGTCGCGGTAGCAATGATGAAAGCGGGAGCGAGCGATTATTTAGTCAAAGGATACCTAAGCGCGGAAGTATTAGAAAAGTCAGTAAAAAACTCTCTGGAACAATACAATTTATTCAACCAGCGCCGTGATCGTCAGGAAGAATTAATGCTTAAAGATTTGGCGATGAAGACTTCTTTAAGCGGCATTTGCGTAATAAAACTAGACGGAAAAATAACTTATATGAACCCTTCTTTTATGACAATGTGGGGCTACGATAGCGAAAAAGACATAATTAATAAACCGATAACCGATTTTATCCGCGAATACGGTGATTTTAAACAGGTCATTGAAAATTTACAGATAAAGCAAACCATATTAAAAGAATTAACAGGTAAGAAATCAGACGGTTCTGAGTTTTATCTTCAAGCGTTATTTTCGCTGATCCGCCAGGATGATAAACCGAATCAAGTTATGATGTCGTTTATCGACATAACAACCGTTAAAAGCGCGGAGAAAAAAAGAGAAGACCTTTACAAGGGAATAATGGAAGTTTTCGCGTTACGCGCTGAAGAGGTCGGTAATGTAGAAACAGCAAGTCATATACAAAGGATAGCTTCATATACACGGTTTATCGCAAAAAAATTGAGCGAAATAAAGCCGTTTGATAACTATATCAACAAAAAATATATTAATGACGTTGGCTATGCCAGCATGCTTCATGACGTGGGTAAATGGCGCACCCCCAATGAAATTCTTCTTAAACCATCTCAATTAAGTGAGGCGGAATGGACGATAATCAAGCAGCATCCGCTTTTAGGCGCGGAAATGCTCAGTCCGCTTCTAAAAAACAAAAGTGCGAGTCAGTATCTTAGGCTTGTAGAAAGTGTGGTGCTTTACCATCATGAAAAATGGGACGGTAGCGGTTATCCGAAAGGATTAAAAGGAGAAGATATCCCGCTTTCGGCAAGAATCGTCGCTTTAGCCGATATATATGATGCTTTAACCTCTGATCGTTCATATAGAAAAGCCTTATCGCATGAAGATGCCTTGGGAATCATAGAAGCTGATAAAGAGAAATTTGATCCGCGGGTTTGGCAGATTTTTGTTGATAATAATGCGGAATTCAAAAAAATACGCGACAAAATTACCTGATACCAGTCTTTTTATCCACTTTTATTGATTCCGAACAAATAAAAAAGAGTGTTGAATAATTTGGTTGATAACGCAATCTTTAGATTTTCGGAGGTGCATGATGGAAAAAAATAGAATATTAGTAGTAGATGATGAACCGGATATCGTAATTACAATAAAATATATGCTTGAACATGAGGGCTATATGGTCAGTACGGCAAGCGACGGAGAAGAGGCGCTCCATAAAGTAAAAGACGATAAACCGCATTTAATTATTCTTGATTTAAGGCTCCCGAAACTTCCCGGTGAACAAGTCTGTAAGAAAATACGTAAAGATGAAGAAATAAGCGATATTCCTATTATCATGCTGACAGCAAAAGACTCCGACGTTGATAAGGTAGTGGGTAAAGTCATAGGCGCCAATTGCTACTTAACTAAACCTTTCGACATGGATGAATTATTACAGCTAATAAAGGGTATGATTAAAGAACGCTACGCGCAGCAGGATTAAATCTCATGTTAGCTATGCGTAAAACAGGTAATTATGAAGGCTGTAGCAAGAGATATCAAAATCAGCGATTGCGCCCGTAGATCAACTGGATAGATCGTTTGGCTACGGACCAGAAGGCTGCAGGTTCGAATCCTGCCGGGCGCATGTTTAGTCCATAGTCGATATACCAATGAGCAAAACACTGTTAATTGATCTTTACGAGCTGACAATGGCTCAGGTTTACTTTAAACAGAAACAGGACAGCCTTGCTGTCTTTGATTTATTTATCCGCTCACAAAACCGGCCGTTTTATATCGCTTGCGGCATTGACGACGCATTAAGCGCGCTGGAGGACTTTACATTTCACAAGGAAGATATTGATTATCTGCGAAGCCTGGGGCTTTTTGAAGAAGAATTCATAAGCTATTTAAAGAATTTTAAATTTAATGGCGATGTATGGGCCTTGGATGAGCCGGAAATTGTATTCAGCGCTGAACCCATCATCAGAGTCAAAGCGAATATCATTGAAGCGCAGATTATAGAAAGTATTCTATTGAATAAAATAAACCTGGCAGTTACCCTGGCAACAAAATCCGCGCGGGTAGTTATGGCTGCCAAAGGAAAAGCAGTATATGACTTTTCTTTACGCCGTACCCAGGGACTCGAGGCTTCTTTAGCTGCCGCGAAATATTCGTATATTTCCGGAGCAGAAGGAACATCAAATGTTTACGCCGGATTTATGTACAAAATACCTGTAGCCGGAACCATGGCGCATTCTTTTGTTATGAGCTTTGAAAGAGAGGCTGAAAGTTTTTTAGCATTTTCAAAACAGTATCCGGCAAAATCCATACTTTTAATTGATACTTATAACGTAAATGAAGGAATCCAAAATGCCATCAAAATATCACGTTATTTGCGTAAATTAGGGTGTACTCTTCTGGGGATACGGCTTGATAGCGGAGATTTAATTAATGATGCTAAAAAAGTGCGGGCTCTTTTAGATAAAGACGGATTAATCGATACCTGTATTTTTGCTTCGGGAAATCTAGATGAATACAAAATTGACGAATTAATCAAAAAGAACGCGCCCATAGACGCATTCGGGGTAGGCACGAACATGGGATGTTCCGCGGATCTTCCCTTTACTGATGTCATTTATAAACTGGTTGAAATTAAGGAGAAAAATAAAAATTTTATCCCGGCGATGAAACTAAGCCAAAACAAATCAACGCTTCCCGGAAAAAAACAAATATTCAGGATATACAACAGTAAAGGCATAATGCAAAAAGATATAATTGCTTTAGCTGACGAGAAAAATAAAGGGAGAAAGCTGCTGATTAAAAAAATCAAAGCGGGTGTGCGTCTTTATAAAGAGAAAAGCATAAACGAGAAAAGAAAAGTATTGTCGGAAAAAATAAGACTGATACCCGGCGGGTTAAAAAAATTATCCACAAACGAGATATATCCGGTAGAAATAAGCGCTAAACTATCTTCTCTTGTGCAAAAAGTAAAGAAGGAAATGTCCAGCCGTTCAGCAAAAAAAATAGTTGTTTTTGATATCGACACCCAGAATGATTTTCTTGATAAAAACGGCGCCTTATACGTGCGCGGTTCTGAAAAAATAATACCAAATCTGGAAAGAATTATTTCTTTTGCTGAAAAAAACGGCGTTATGGTGATTTCTTCACAAGATACCCATTGCAGTGATGACCCCGAGTTTAAAGAATTTGGCGTTCACTGTGTTAAAAACACAAACGGATGCAGAAAAATTAAAGCAACCCGGCTCAAACGTTGTAAAATAATCTCCCAGAGAAAAGTATACTCTTTGCAGGAACTAAAATTGATTAAATCCAAATATAGACAGATTGTTTTAGAAAAAAATACCCTGGATTTATTTTCAAACGTCAACGTTTTAAATCTTTTGGAAGAAATACTGCCTGATGAGATATATATATGCGGAGTAGTTACCGAATACTGCATAAAAGAAGCAATAGAGGGATTATTGAAATATAATTTTTCTGCCATAATTATCGAAGACGCGGTTAAAGAAATATCGGCAGGCGAAAAAATAAAATTATTTTCTTCATGGAAAAGAAGGGGAATCCGGTTTGTAAAAACTGACGATTTTATCGATAACCCGCTTTTTGCCTAAAAACATATCCATTTTTTAATAAAAATCTAATCTCTGTAATCTATTTTTATCACTGTAATCAGAAACTTTCCTGCAGGCACAAAGATTCTTATTCAACTCTTTGCGTTACATCAGATTGTAGTATAAAATTGCACAAAAAATGGGAAAGTTTCAAATATTTGCCTTGACATTGATAAGGAGTGTGTTATAAAAGTGTATGTCGTTTTTTAAAGGTATAAACCCAGATGAAATAATCCATCCCAAAGGTGGATCTAATTTTAATCTTCCCAAGGCCCTTCCAACGTCAATTATTATCACCGTAATTGTGGCAATCACCATCTTAGCAACCGCTTTCTATACAATCAAGCCTAATGAAGTTGGGGTTATGGTAAGATTGGGCAAATTCATCGGAACTACTGATCCGGGACTGCATTTAAAAATACCTTTTGGCATCGATAGGGTTTACCCCGTCAAAACAGGATTCATATACAAAGAGGAGTTTGGCTTCAGGACGCGGACCGCGGGAGTCCGGACAACGTATGACCAGCGCTCTTATTCCGATGAGTCTTTAATGTTAACCGGGGACTTAAATGTTTTGGATGTTGAATGGATTGTTCAGTATAAAATAAAGGATCCTTTCACTGTCTTATTCCATGTGCGAAACGTAAGAAAGACCTTACGGGATATTTCCGAATCGGTCCTGCGTAGAATGGCCGGTGACTATACCTTTAATGAAATTCTTACCACTAAACGCGTAGAGATTAATAATTTTGCTCAGCAGGAATTACAAGGAATACTGGATTCTTACAAAACAGGATTACAAATTATAACCGTGAAACTTCAGGATGTAAATCCGCCGGAATCGGTAAAAGCTGCCTTTAATGAAGTTAACGAGGCCAAGCAGGAACGGGAAAAATTAATTAACCAAGCCTGGGAAATCTATAACCAGAAAATACCCGAGGCCAAAGGCCAGGCATTAAAAATGGTAAAAGAGGCGGAAGGCTATGCTTTGGAGAAGATAAACACCGCAAAAGGAGACGCCAAAAGATTTATTCTATTTCTGGATGCCTACAATAAATCCAAAGAGGTAACGCGTAAACGTTTATACATAGAAAATATGAGTGAAGTATTGACAAAAACCGAGAAGAAATATATCGTTGATTCTGAGCAAAAAAGTATTCTACCGTTACTAAAGCTGGAAGATGAATAAGATAAATAGCATTTTACTTATCGTTGTTATCGTTATTGTCGCGGTTATTCTGTCAGGAAGCCCGTTGTATATACTTTATGAGGGCCAGCAGGCAGTCATAACTCAGTTTGGAAAACCAATCGGAGAGGCGAAAGTTAGTGCCGGCCTCAAACTTAAAATTCCCTTTATTCAGAAAGTAAACTATTTTGAGAAACGATTACTTGAGTGGGACGGTTATCCTACCCAAATACCGACAAAAGATAAGAAATATATATGGATAGATACAACGGCAAGATGGCAGATTAAAGACCCGTTGAGATTTCTTCAATCAGTCTTTGATGAACGGGGGGCACATGCGCGCCTGGATGATATTGTTGATTCGGCAGTGCGCGATGCCGCGACAAACCATAATCTCATTTCTCTTGTGCGCTCTTCAAACCGGATAATCAAAGAACTTGAGGAGTTGCGGAAGCAAAAAGAATTTATCGAGGAAGGCGCTTTAGAGAAGATTATGGTCGGCAGGGAAGAAATACGGAAGGAAATTTTGGCGCGGGCAAGAGAACTTGCTCCCAGTTATGGTATAGAATTAATTGATGTGCGGATAAAACGGGTTAATTATATCGAAGAAGTAAGAGCAAAAGTTTATGAACGGATGATTGCCGAACGAAAGCGTGCCGCCGAAGAGTACCGTTCCGAAGGCCGGGGTATCCGCGCCGAAATCGAAGGTAAAACCGGAAAAGAACTAAAAGCAATACTTTCCGATGCCTATAAAAACGCTCAGGGAATAAAAGGTGAAGCCGATGCAACATCAACGCAAATTTACGCTGATGCCTATAATAAAGATGAAGAACTTTTCTCCTTCCTGAAAACTTTGGAAACATACAAAAATACCATAACCAAAAATACAGTCATAATCCTCACTACAGATTCCGATTATTTTAAATATCTTAAAAAGATCTCGCCATAAATCCATAAATAGGGACAGACACCTATTTATGTTGACATTTTAGACACCTATTTATGTTGACATCTTACCTTTAACTT
>DAOVKQ010000049.1 GCA_030631705.1 Candidatus Omnitrophota bacterium
GATGCCGTTGATAAGGTTGCCGAGGACATTAAAGGGGCGGGCAAGGAAATAATGGTAGTAGGACATCTTCCTTTGTTACAGAAGTTAGCCTCGTTTCTTCTGGTAGGTTCAGAGGGTTCCGATTTAGTTTGTTTTAAAAATTCCGGTGTAGTTTGCCTGGAATATAACCAGAGTTGGAAGATTACCTGGTACGTGACCGCTGATTTAGTATATTAACAGGGGCAGACCTCGAAATGTGAAAAGGCCTAACACCGTTCGCGTATTAGCTGGTTGGCAGGAAAAAGCTCAACAATTCATCCGGCGCATTAATCAGATAATCGGGTTCGTGGGCTTTAAGGGCTTTTTTGGAATTGTAACCCCAGGTAACTGCTGCAATTTTAACCCCTGCCTTTTTTGCTGCCCGGATATCCCTTATTTCATCACCGATATAAATAATTTGTTCTTTTTTAAAGTGGTTTGTTTTTATAATTTTATTTAGGCCGATATGCTTGCTCCATATTCTTGAGGTTGTGTAAATTAAGTCAAAGAAATCCATTCCGTTCAATTTCAAGAAGTTATGCACATTCTCCGGCGCGTTAGAAGTCAAAATACCGAGGGTTATTTTTTTTGCGTGAAGCTTTATCAGGATTTCTTTTAGGCCTTTGATTGGTTTAATCAAGGCAATGTTTTTATTGAGTTCTTTTTTAACCTGTGCCGCAATTGCCGGTATTTTTATAATCGGAATGCGCAGATACCTGATAATTTCCTGAGAGCTCTTATCCTGCAGCTTTTCCATCTCATCGGAGGGGATTTTATTAAAATTAAACTTTTTTGACAAACGATTTCCCACTTTAAGGAGATACATTAAGCTATCGGCTATGGTTCCGTCAAAATCAAAAACTAAAATTTTATGGTCCATAATATTATTTAAAGTATACATTAGGAAAAGCGATTTTTCAATTATAATCTATTGTGGTATAGATTAGTGACGGGTAAAACCGTTAACAAATATTCTTTAATTTGTTTTGCGGTGGTATAATATAGCGGAAAGGGATAGGCCTTTTTGTCTAAATATGCCAGACAAAAGATAGAGGAGGGAGAATGTTTGTTAAAGATATAATGACAAAAGATGTTATAACCGTTTCACCCGATACCCATTTAAAAGAAGTCTGCCGGATAATTAAGGAAAAGAGAATCAGCGGAGTGCCCGTGGTGGATTCCGGCGCCATTGTCGTTGGTGTAATTACATTAACCGATCTGTTGAAGATATTAAGCCGTATCTATCAGTGGATAAATTTCCAGGAACAGAGCCAATCGACATTCAGGGATAGGTTGAAGGAGGAAAAGGTAAGAGAGTACATGAGCAGAGAAGTCATATCTTTAAAAGGAGAGGATACCATTGAAGATGTGATGAGGATGATGTTTGAAAAGAAAGTCCACACTTTTCCGGTTATAGAAGAAGAAAGGCTTGTCGGGATCGTGGGAAAAAGAGACATAGTGCATGTTTGTTTTTAATAGAAGCGTTTTACAGGTTTAAGGAAATCAATGTCAATACAAATTAAAGGAAAATGCCCTAATTGCAACAGGTTAGTTAAATTCACCCAGTCCAATTTCAGGAGCGTAGGTATTCCGCTGATTACCTGCCCGTATTGTAAGAGTTTAGTGCGTAATCCCAGGGTAAACGAGTGGAGGACTATGGATGATAAAGAAAAGTTTGCCTATTTCGGGGTTTATATTCTGACTACACTGCTCTGGCAGTTCTGCGCGACTTTTTTTGTTGTTTTGTTTTTGTATTTTGTTTTAGGAATGCCCGACAGAAGTTTCTGGTTAAAAGCAACTGTTCCGGTGGGCATAATAGCTGCCGCGGTTTTTATCTCCATAACCCACAAAGAGGTTGAAGGACAGATTAGAGAATCGGAGAGGAGGCTTCAGAATCCTGATTACATATATCTGCTTTTAAGGGCGGGACTCATTAAGAAAAAAGAGTAGGGTGAACGGCAATTACCCTACTCTTTTTATAACCGGTCAATTAATATTTTTCGGTCGATTATCTTCCTGAATAATCATGGCCGCCGCCGAAATCTTCGCGGGGTTTCATTTTACGTGCTTTATTTACCTGAATAGTTCTTCCATTCAGTTCATGGCCGTTTAAAGCATCTATGGCTTTCTGGGTTTCTTCTTCAGTTTCGAATTCTGCGAATCCAAAACCCTTGGATCTCCCAGTAAATTTGTCTTGTATGACTTTGACGTCTTTAGGGGTTATCCCTTTTTCTTCAATGGCTCTTTTTAAGTCTTCTTGGGTTAAGCCAAATTCCAGATTACCTATGTAAATTTTCTTCTCTTCTTCCATTACCTTTTCTCCTTTTAAAAATGTTCACACAAAAAAATGATCCTTTTCGAGTTTTCTTTCTTCTTTCTTTTTTCTCCTTCTGGTCGTTCCTCCTTTTTCAAATCGCCTATATATTTTGCCGTTACTTGAATTATCAAAGAGATATTTAGTTAACACTGAATCCTTAGGCTTATAAAAGATTATTTCACTCCTCCGGCAGGATTAGCCTTAACATTAGACCTTATATCATCTTTTGTGTATCCTTTCAAGGAAAAAATAAAAAAAAGACGGCAAAGATTGATTTAACGGTTTTTATTGGATAAAATAAGGCAGGTATGACAAGGATTTTTTTACTATATATTATGGTTTTGTCTTTTGCCTTTCCGGTTCAAGGCGCAAGGGATAAAGTGTGTTTTAAGAACAGTTGTTTTTATGTAGAAGTTGCCGCTACTCCTTACCGGCGGCAGGCAGGGCTTATGGGTAAGCGTAGCCTTGCCCAAAACGAAGGTATGCTCTTTTTGTTTGATAGAGAAAGCAACCATTCATTCTGGATGAAAGATACCTCTATTTCTCTTGATATAATATGGATGGATAAAAATAAAAAAGTGGTATTTATCAAGAATAACGCCCAGCCCTGCCGGGGTAGTTTTTGTCCTTCAATATATCCCGGTAAGGATTCGATTTATGTTTTAGAAATTAACGCCGGGCTTTGTGAAGAGATAGACATAAAAATAGGCGATGAATGTAAGTTCTTTTTGGAGAAAGAGTGAATATAGAATAAGTTGCATTAACTAACATAATTGTTAGAATATTGATACTATTGGCTCGGTATATTCTTTGCGTGGATGAAAAGCAGTTATAATTAGATAAGGAGGAGGATGATATGGTGAGCTTTGATGATTTTTCTAAACTCGAGTTGCGAACAGGTAAGGTACTTCAGGTAGAAGATCATCCCAACGCAGACAAATTGTATGTTTTAAAAGTCGATATCGGAGAAAAAACAATACAACTTGTCGCCGGAATTAAAAACCATTATACATCAGAGGATCTCAAAGGAAAAAATATCGTGGTGTTGACTAATTTAGAGCCGAAATCTCTGCGGGGAGTGGATTCCTGCGGTATGCTCTTGGCTGCCCAGTCACAAGATAGGATAAAAATACTTACTTTTGACGATGACCTTCCCGCCGGGAGCTTAGTCAGGTAAAGGAGGGAAAAATGAAAACAAGATATATAGAAGTGCAGACTGAGGGGAATACGGATATCATCGATATTACTCCGGATATTGAGCATATTGCCCAGGAGGAAAAATTAGACGATGGAATTTTGTTCCTGAACGTATTTGGCTCCACTGCCGCCATTACTACTATGGAATACGAGCCGGGACTGAGTAAAGATTTAAAAGACATTCTGGAAGAAGTAATACCTTACCGTAGTGACTGGGCTCATAATGCCACCTGGAGTGATGATAACGGCCATTCGCATCTGCGCAGTTCTTTTCTAAAAACGAATTTCTTCATTCCGGTAACCAATGGGCAGCTCGATTTGGGAACTTGGCAGCAGGTTGTTCTAATTGATTTTGATACCCGCCCGCGCAAAAGAAGAATCGTAGTCAAAATAGTTATCTGACACAAGCGAGTATGGCAGATTTTAAAAATAAATCCATAGATAATTTCGACCTGGTTTTTTTGATTTAGAGACTACGGGCTTAAACCCTGAGAGAGGAGATGCTATCTGTGAAATAGGCGCCCTAAAGCTTAAAGGGAACCAGGAAGTGGGGATTTTTCATAGTTTAGTTAACCCCAAAAAAGCAATTCCTAAAGAAATAAGCAGAATTCATAATATTTTCGATAGTGACGTTGTTGGCGCGCCTTATTTTGAAGAAGTGGTGGACAAATTGCTGTATTTTTTCGGCAATTCAGTCCTTTGTGCTTACAATATAGGGTTTGATCTGGGATTTATAAATTATGAATTAAAAAAAATAAATTATCCTGTTGTAGACCTTCCTTCTATAGATATTCTTTCAATAGCCAGAAAGACGTTTGTCGGTTTGGAAAAATATAGCTTAATCTCGGTTGCCAATCATCTTAATGTTGATGCAAAAAGGCTACACCGCGCCCTTGATGATGCCCAGACGGCAAAAGAAATATTTCTGCGGGCAAAGGATATCTTGCGCCGCAAAAACATAACGGCTATCGAAGATTTTATAACCCTTTACGGCTTTACCAATGATTTTTTTAAGAAGAGTCAGGCGCCGAAAATGGAGCTTATAAACAGAAGTATTTTTGCTAAAACTTTGCTTAAGGTAAATTATTTATCATTTACCGGTAACGTCCGGACGCTGGTAATCATTCCTACCGAATTGTCGGTGGGAGGAAAACAGACGTATCTTTTGGGAATAAACCCTAAAACAAAAGATACCGTAAAATTCAACCTGACCAACATTTTGAAAGTAGAGAAGGCAACGGGTTATGTGAAGCTAACGGACATGTCTGTTTAGCCGGCAATTGCCGGCGTTCTGGATTATAGAATTTGCTATGAAGATGATAGCGAGTTTGGTAAAATGAATGAGGTTATGGCTTATGGAGCCCTTTGGCTACGCTCAGGATAAATTCCACGGACGTAAGCCATAAGGCCGAACTTACCCAGCACCCAGCAAGAAAGATGTATTATGTATATACACTAAAGAATGCAAAAACGGACAAGTTTATCAGGGAAATAAAAAATTATGGACAGGCAATCAGCGTGACTAAATCAGGAGTTAAAAAACCATCAGGGTAAAATTTCTGGGTGCTGGGTTTAATTCCCCCGCACCCAGAAAACTGGGTGCGGGGTCATTAAAGGAGGTTAAAAATGGATGATATTTTAGAGATTTTAGAGTCAAACGCGCGGATTTCTTTAGAAGATTTAGCCAAGCTGGCCAAAAAGAACGTAAAAGACGTAAAGAAGGCGGTTAAGCAATATGAAAAAAAAGGGGTTATCGTAAAATATAAGACTATGCTGAATAAGGAAAAGATTAGCGACACCCGGACGGTTCTTGCGTTGATAGAAGTAAATGTTACCCCCCAGAAAGACGTTGGGTTTGATCATGTGGCAGAGAGAATTTATCGCTTCCCTGAAGTAAAAAGCTGTTATCTTATTTCAGGGACATACGATTTGTTACTTATGATAGAAGGTGAAGATATACATACTGTATCCAGTTTTGTATCGGAGAAGCTTTCTCCTCTGAGCAGTGTTAAGAGAACGGTTACTCATTTTATGTTAAAAAAATACAAAGAAGACGGGGTAGTGCTGGTAAAAGAAGAACGGAATAAGCGGCTGCCTATTACCTATTAATATATATAAAAAATGATTTCAAAGAGAGTAGAAAAAATCCCCCCTTCGGGGATACGCGAATTTTTTGATTTAGTTTTAGGGATGCCCGAGGTAATTTCTCTCGGTGTAGGGGAGCCGGACTTTGTCGCTCCCTGGCGCATAAGAGAGAAGGCGATCACCGCCCTGGAAGAAGGGTATACCTCATATACTTCTAACAGCGGGCTGAAGGTATTAAGAAGTCAAATAGCGAAGTATTTAGAGAAAAAATACGGCCTTTGTTACGATAGTAAAGACGAAGTCCTCATAACCGTAGGAGTAAGCCAGGGTTTAGACCTGGCCTTGCGGGCGATTCTGGATCCAAAAGACAAAGTGATTATAGTGAGCC
>DAOVKQ010000011.1 GCA_030631705.1 Candidatus Omnitrophota bacterium
AGCTCCGCATCACCGCCAAGAAGGGTAAAAAAAGCATTGATTTTAGCTGCGGGATATCGAAGGTTTATTCTTTGTGACTCTCTCGCAATGAGTTGCGGGAAATTAGAGCCTTCAAAAAAATCTAAGTCCCATTGAAGATTCCGTCTATTGATGCCCCGCAGAAACAGCAAATTCCGTCCTTAATGTGATTGGCGGATACAGCAAAGCCCTGCCTTTTTATTATCGGCTTTGCGCAATTAGGACAAAACGTATCTTCGCCGAACTCAGTGGGGTAATTACCTACATAAATATAACGTAAGCCTTTTGATTTTCCGATATCATAGGCCGTCTTTAGGGTTTGGGGTTCGGTAGCATTCAGGCCGTTAAATTCAAAAGCAGGATAAAAACGCGAGATATGCCAGGGTATTCCTATATCCAGAGAGACAATGAAAGAAGCGATTGCTTCAAGCTCTTTTTCTGAATCATTCATGCCCGGAATAATCAGAGTGGTTATTTCTATCCAAATGCCGGATTTTTTCATCAGTTCTATATTATCCAAAACAGGCTTTAGGCTTCCCTTGCATACCCGGCGGTAAAAAGAATCACTAAATGACTTTAAATCAACATTAGCAGCATCTAAATAAGGAATAATCAGGTTTAAGGCCTGATTTGACATATAACCGTTAGTGACAAAGATATTGTATAAACCTTTTTCCCTGGCTAATTTTGCGCAATCAAGGGCAAATTCAAAGAATACCGTAGGCTCAGTATAAGTATAAGAAATACTCAAAGTTCCCGCATCTTTAGCCTCGGAAATAACCTTATCAGGCAAAATACAAGCTGAATCAGCGTCCTTAAAACGGGGCACTTGTTGCGAAATCTGCCAATTTTGGCAAAACCTGCATTTAAAGTTACAACCAAAGCTTGCTATAGAATAGGATGTGCTTCCGGGGAAAAAATGGAAAAGTGGCTTTTTTTCGATGGGATCTATACTGCATGCCGCCAATTTTCCATAAGTTACGACAATGAGCTTTCCATTTTCATTGCGGCGTACGCCGCAAAAACCTGTCTTACCATTTTCTATCAAACAGAAATGATTACACAGGAAACAACGCACGCCAAAGGCGCCTTTTTTCTCATATAATAATGCTTCTCTTTTCATCAAAGGTAAATCTCATTGATTAAATCAGGTTCTTTCTTATTTAGGTTGATTGAAAGAACCTAATTAGGGCCATTTGATCATTTATTGTAATTATATTGTTCTCATTACGTTACAGAATATTCATTACCTTTAATAAGAATGGCCCTTAAATTATATACTTGATTTTTATAAAATTCAATGATATATTGACTTAGTTTTTATGAATGCGTTTATAAATGCCAACTCTTTGTCGTTCAATGATTCAAAACGCCTGGAGAAATCTTTTTTCTCAAAACCCGCGCAAAAATCTTTTAAGAAAAGTAAAACAAAAAATAAGATAATAATCGCAATTATTCCTATCGTTGCTTTAAGCGCAGCCGGAATTGTTTTTTTGATGAATTTCAGTATCATTATTATCCCCCAGCATAAAAAAATACCTCAAAACAACATCGTGGATTTACTGAACAATGAATCCGTAGCCAGCCCAGAGCTTATCAACCCGCACTATGCCTCTAAAATAACTAATAATATAGCCTACATTGATTTACCGTTCAGTACGAAAAGCGGATTTAGCCTGCATCTGAAAAATAAATTGGATATATCCAATTCAACAATAAATCTTGTATTACGGAAACCCCGGAACACTCTCAAGCTGTTCCTTATTTTACGGGATACTAAGTTTTTTTCTAACAGTTCAAAACCTCTGGTGATACAAATATCCCAAAACAGCGAAGAAAAAAGCTATTTGACGATACCGATTAATTTCGCTAATAATATAGACTCTAATGTCAGCCTTTTTCGTATTAACCAGATAAGGTTTATATTTTATCAGGAAGAAAAAAAATTCTTCCCTCTTTTTGTAAAAAATGTTTTCCTTGAAAAAAATGAATGATAAAATATTATTGGTGTATTCTTGCCTGTCGGCAGGTAGGTCTAATTGTCATTCCCGCTTTCGCGGGAATGACAATCTGTTTACAAATCGCTATTATGACACAGTCTACAAGCCGGATAATGACAGGGGATAAGTTTCATTGAGGAGGTGAAATATGATGCAGGTTGTATCAATCGCGAACCAAAAAGGTGGTTGCGCAAAGACTACCACCGCAGTAAATTTAGCGCATGCGTTATGCAATAAAGGGCGCCGGACATTACTCATTGACCTAGACCCCCAGGCCCACGCTACATTTTCCTTAGGGTTAAATCCCGGCCTTACTACCGTCGATGCCTTCGATGCCGCCATGGATAATAAGTCTTTCAGTCTGAACGATTTTCTCACCCTACGCTCGGACAATCTTTTTGTTCTTCCTTCGAGCATAGGCTTAAGCGCTTTGGAACAAAGCCTGACCAATCATGAGAATAAGCTGGAAATACTTAACCGGATAGTATCCAGTGTAAATATCGATTTTGACTATTGTATCATTGATTGCCCGCCCAATTTAGGCATCCTCACCTTAAACGCCCTTATTGCCTCAGACTATTGCATCGCGCCAATGGGGATATGCAGTTTGTCATTAAAAGGAATCGATAACCTGAATAACATTTTGAATTTACTCTTCGCTAACGGTAAAAAAATTCCCTCTATTTTCTACCTTATGACACAGTTTGATAAACGCTTTAAATTCTCGGAAGATTTTCTGATAAAAGCAAAAGATAAGTTTAAAAACCGGCTTTTATCGACAATAATCAGGACAAATATACACCTGCGCGAAGCCGCCTCAGAAGGCCTAAGTATATATGAATACAAGAAAGATTCCCGGGGCGCTAAAGATTATATCCGGCTCGCTGAAGAAATTGTAAAAATAACAAAGGATTCGTCATGGACCCCGCTTTTCCTAAAAGGAAACGAATTTAATGAAGTCTACCTGGTAGGAGAATTCAATAATTGGCAGAAAAACGAAAAGTATAGATTAACAAAAGTCGACAAGGACACTTGGCTTATTAACTTATCGTTAAAAAAAGGCTCATACCGCTACAAGTTTATTACCAATAACGAGTGGATAGACGATCCTGGCAATTCTCAACATGAAGACGATGCTTACGGAGGCAAGAATTCAATTTTAAGGGTAAATTAGTTATCGCGGGTAGATTAGGTAAATGCTAAGTTCTTCAGCCCTTCGATTTTTAAAGAAGCAGCCGACTCTCCTTTGTTTATAAATTCGGAAATTCTGCTGAAATCTGTCCAGCTTAAACCTTCAAAATTGGGATGTATAACAATATCCGCCGCCTCCAGGGAATCTCTGATAAATTCCTGCTGCATGGTCTCGATGCTGCCGAATATAAAATGGAAAATATTAAAACGGGGCATTTTTTTACTGTAAAGCTCTTTCATATCCTCGCGGTGAGGAATGACATTAACCGCAATTATCTTTTTTATATTGTTGTTTAGAAGGGTCTTTGTCGGCAAAGGGCTTAAAATTCCTCCGTCCATCAGTATATTTCCTTTAAAATCCACCGGCTCAAAAATACCCGGCATCGCGCAGCTGGCGGCAATCGCTTTATAAATAAAACCTTCCTTTATAACCGTAATTCTTCTTTTCTTAAAATTAAAAGTCACTACTCTCAAATTATGCTTTAAGTCATTAAACGTTTTATTACCGAATATTTCTCTTAGCGCAGACTCCAGTTTTCGCGAGCGTAATATTCCTTTTAAAGAAAGTGAAAATCCAAAAAGGGAAAATAAATTGATTTTTTTTCCCAGTATTTCTATCTTCTCCTCCATTTCCTCATAAGAATACCCAAGCGCCCACAATGAAGCTATCACCGAACCGATACTTGAACCACAAATCATATCTATGGGTATTTTATGCCGGTCAATAACTTTTAACACGCCTATATGGGCAATCCCGTAAGCTCCGCCGCTTCCCAAAGCTATCCCTATAGTCTTCTCGGATAATTCCCGGTATATCCTGCTTAAAACCTCAAAATATAAATGGTCTTGCCGCGACAAAATAATACGCTCAAGGTTAGGCGCGCTTTTCTTGCCCGCGGGAAATTTCTCTTTTTTGCCTTCGAACGATATTATTTTTACCGCAAAAGGCGTTCTTTTATTCTGTCTCATCGCGGAAACAAATCTGTAGGTTCTAAAAGCCGAATCAACATTATCATTTACAACGATTTGCAGATGATCGACAACACTCAGCAGCCTTAAACCCCCGGCAGCAGGCCGCAGCCTCTTAACATAGAGAATAAAATGATAATTTTCCAAGAGGAAATTTGCTAACGAATCAAGCATATCGACATGGTTTTGTTCAACCTCAAAATGCAAATAATCGACAAATTTCCCTTTTTCTGTAAAATAATCCATTTTTTCCTCTTTGAATCCGGAATCCAGTTTAAAGAAATTGATTTCTTTACCTGTAACTGCCGATGAGGATAAACCTTCCTCGGATAACTCTGCTACCATCACTTTACGTAATCCTTTCTCACTGAGTAATACTGCCAGGTTATTTACATATTTGAAAGTATCTTTATTACTATCCAAGGCCAGTACAAAAATAGCCGTGGACTGAAATATTCTTTTTGGCACGTTTAGGCGTCTTTTTACCCGTTTAGACAGGATAGCGGAAAAATCAAACGCCAGACTGGGGTTGGTTTTTATAAAATCCTTGAATTTGTTGTCTTCGATCTTTAGGACTATTGAATTCTCGATGGATTTGACCGTTACTGAATGCGGCTCTCCGGTGAACAGAGAAATTATGCCAAAACAAATGCCTTTTCTTATTAATTCTATCTGGCCCGAAGCTTCTTTGTCTTCAGAAAGCGCGAGGGCTCTTCCTTTAAGAAGGAAATAAAAATAATCAGGCGCATCCCCTTGTTTATAAATTGTTTGATCTTTTTTGTACTCCTGGACAATAGATATTGCCATAAGCTTCTTAAGCGCTTTGTTTTTTAATCTGTTAAAGGGGTAAAAAACCGATATTAATTCTTCCGAAACCATAACCTTGTTATTTAAATCTCGACACTGTTCTGTTCAATTATCTTCTTGTATTCCCCGGCAAACGGCCTGACTTTTCTTGTAAAATTGCTAAAATCAACTTCAACAAGGCCAAACTTATGGGCAAATCCCTGGTCCCATTCAAAATTATCCAAAAGAGACCACCAGAAATAACCCCGCAGATCCACCCCCTCATTAAGAGCTTTAGCCGCGCTATTTAAGTGTGTCGACAGAAAATCATGATATTGCTCATTATTTAAACCAGGGGTTCCGTTCTCGGTGATGATTACAGGTAAATTATATTTCTTTAACCGCATCAGAATGTTATACAATCCTTGAGGATAAATAAACCAGCCTATTTCGTTCTTATCATCGCGATGATGCGCATCTCTACACTCTTTGCCCAAAAACGGGGCCGCCTTTACAAACTCCCGGCAATAATAATTTATCCCTAAGAAATCCAGGCGGCGCTTTTCTGCCAAATTATCAATAATCCTAAAATTAAACAATTTGCTTCTTAGAAAAGCAAAAATATTATTCTGACCGTAATTAAAATACCCGCAGGGAGTAAAAACGCGCATATGTTTAGCTATAGATATGTAAGAAGGCTTGTCTTTATAGGAGGCTTTTATCACTTCATAAGATAACGAATAAGCTTTCAGGATATTCTTCAACGCAGTCAAGGCTGATTTCGCCGATTTAATTCCCGGCGGCCAAATTCCTCTTATGAAGCCGTTATAAATATAAACAAGCGGCTCGTTAAAAATTATCCAATAACTGCATTTATCCTTAAGAACAGCAAGTACCCGCCTGACATATTCAAGAAAATAATCAATTGATAAAGGCTTTAGCCAGCCGCCTTCCTGAACAAACCACGCGGGGTTAGTGAAATGATGCAACGTTATAACCGGCTCAATCTTTTTTATCCGGAGATCCTCGACAACATCGATATAGTGCTTCAACTGCTCGTCAGAGAATATTCCTTTTTGAGGGACAATTCTTGACCACTCTAAAGAAAGTCTTAACGCGTTGTGCCCTAAAGAATTGGCTAGCGAAAAATCTTCGCGAAAACGGCGGTAATGGTCAGTCGAGGCTCCGGCTGGCTCTAATCTCTTTTTTTTCTCCCAAAGAAACCAATCACTAAAACAATTATCCCCTTCTAACTGGTAGCTAGAAATACTAGAGCCCCACAAAAAAGAAGCCGGAAAATGTATTTTCATTACAAAGACCGAATACTTTAACGCTTAACCGACTGTCCTTAAGAACCTAATACTTCTAACGCTTTCTCGTTGTTGTTTGAAGAAAATACTATAATTGTCTCATATTTCGGTTTTGATGTAGTGCCGTATATATATTCTAAGTCAATCCCGGAACTTTTAAGTTTAGAGGCTAAATTATTAAGCTCACCTATCTCGTCGGGAAGTTCGACAATAACCACTTCTTTTTGTTGAAATGAATACCCGGAGCCATTCAGAATATCTTTTGTTTTTGCGCAGTCGGATGTTATCAGCCTGAAAAAAGCATTCCCCTCAACTGTCCAGGCGGAAACTGCCCGGATATTGATATCAGCGGCAGATATAATTTTGGAAAGGTCCAAAAGCAGGCCCATCCTATTTTCCGCCGTTACAACAATCTCTTCCGCTTTAATTGCTCGCATCTTACACCTCCTCTTAAATTACACGGTTCTTCACAATTATTTACCCTTTATGCACTTAACAACTCTAAATCCTAAATAAACACGAAACCTAAAATCCAAAACTCAAATTTCCTTTCTCTGTTTTGTATTTTGAATTTTAAACATTTGAGTTTATTTAGAGTTTAGGGTTTGGTGTTTAGGGTTTCCCTTTTTTCGTCTTTGCCCCTTTCCGGCAATTTTTCTTTTTTTCGATTTACTGTAAAACCTGTTTATCGTGTTTACTACCTCTTCGGGCTTATCTACTACCTTAAACAAAGACATATCTTTATTTATTAACGTTTTTTCTTTTATTAAAGTAGTTTCAAGCCACTTAACCATCCCTTTCCAGAATTTTTTTCCCACAAGAATCACAGGAAAGGGTTTAATCCGTGATGCCTGTATTAAGGCAAGGCCGTCAAACAATTCATCCAAAGTGCCGAATCCCCCGGGGAAAACAACAAAAGCACAAGAATACTTGGCAAACATAACTTTTCTGACGAAAAAATATCTAAATTCGAGAAGATAATTTATATAAGAATTCGGAGTCTGTTCCTCGGGAATAAGAATATTTAAACCCACAGACTTTGCTTTCGCGTTATAGGCACCTTTGTTTGCCGCTTCCATTATTCCTAAACCGGCGCCGGTTATTATATTGTAATTTCTCTTTGCCAGAAGATAAGCCGTCCGAAAAGCAAGCTTATAGTAATGGTTATTTTCCTTTATTCGCCGGGAACCAAAAATGGCAACCGCTTCTTTTACTTGCGAAAGCCCGTCAAATCCCTCCACAAATTCGCTCATTATCCTGAATACCCGCCAGGTATCTCTTTTTGTAAAATCATCGCTAAGCATTGTATCCGGGATATGTTTTGTCATTTTAAATAACGAATTTAGAAGCTATTTCCGTAACCACAGGAATCTTGGACATTTTGCCGGTTAACGAAGAGTAAATTCCGTATACAGCAAGAATGATAAAAATAAGTAATCCCACGTTGTAGATTAAATTGCCAAAAACCGGCAAAAAGAGAAAAGCGCAACATATTAATTCGCCGATAAATATTACTAACCCTTGTTTCGCATGATAATTGACAAATTTATTACTACTTTTAAGCGCTAATACAATTACACAAACAAAAGAAATATAGGAAATTGCCGCGAGAGGTGCTCCCTCTTTAATCTCTTTTTTATCAATAACATCCTCATCCATGGTTCACCTCCTCATTATAAAATGTAAAAAACATAACTGATAGTTATTATACTCTAAAGGGCTTGCCGGCGCAATAAAAAACCCCGCTCTTTCTTTAAGAAAGAGCGGGGTTAAAACCAACCTTAAAATCAATTAGAAAGCAACCGAAAGCCCGCCTCTTAAAGAATAGGCAGTGCTGTCGTTAGCAGAAGTAAACCAATCACCGGGTATAAACATAGCGCATGTCGCTTTAAACTGAACATCTTCGGTGTAATCATAAATAGCGTAAACGTCTATTTCGTCGCCAATACTGCGGTTATCCGGTTTTACGGCTACTGTAGTGTTCGTTGCGGGACCCGTTGTTACCGATATAGATGTAGTATCTACCATTTTTTCTGCCAGCCAGCCCTTAGCATAAAGCCCGCCTATGGTTAGGTCTTCGCGGGGCATGTAAGAACCGCTGAGGCTTAAAATATGGGCATTGGAATGGCTTTTAAGCATATTCATAATTTCTGCCGGGGTTTGTCCTTCAAACATAGGATCCCAACCTTCATAATCACTGCTTCCGTTATCGTCACCGGAAAGAAAAGTATATGATGCTCCCACTTTTGCGTTTACATCATTTAACAATCTGTATTCAGTAATTGCCTGTAAAGCCCAGGCTTCTAAATGAGCGGCGCTTGTTGTACTTGCTCTATAATTCCCAAACTGATACGCGCCTTCTAAGCCTAAAACCCAATGGTCAGTAGGAAGAAACTGTGTCCGTGCGCCTACGACATAAGTCTTTGACTTTTCATCCTGAGAAGTTACTGTCCGGGCATTATCCGAACCAAAAGCATATACTTCGGTCAAGCCGTCGTAGGAATTCCAGGCATAACCGACGTTTACACCAAAAAGAGTAACATCGTCATCAACGTTTGTATTACCCTCGTAGACTTTGGCATAAATCAAATCCACCACATAGGGAGAATAATCGAGAACCAACCGTATTGCGTCAAACGATTTTCTTAATGTAATATCGCTTATCGCGGTAGGGACAGAGGTATTCACAGAACCCTGGTTAGTATCAGGATCGGCTATAATCAGGCCGTTTCCAAACATAAGATTCTGGCGCCCGACTATTAACGTAGCTGAAGGAGAAAAAAACTCTTTCAGCATAATATAACCTAAATCAAGGTCTAAATGGCTATATCCGTCATTAGTACCGGCTGCTCCGTTTGCTTCA
>DAOVKQ010000093.1 GCA_030631705.1 Candidatus Omnitrophota bacterium
AATATCAAAATAAGGTAATAATTGCTTAAAGGCATCTTTTAACGATAGGCGGCTGTTTACAACGCGATGAGTCGGAAGCACCAGGATACCGCTTTCTGTATCGGTAAAATAAGCCAAGATATAATTTGTTTGTTTAAATTCATTTTTCATCTCCTTGAAATAGCGGTAAGAAACCTCGAACCTATGGTGGCCATCGGCGATAAAAAAAGGCTTACGCAGAAAACTTTTCTCTATTCTTCTAATCATCGCAGCGTTATCTATACGCCACACTTTGTTTGTTATGGACAATGAATCGATAAAGCTGATAAGAGGCCTTTTCCTCTTATATTGCGCGTAAGAAGAAGATAAGACCGGCACTTTCCCCGAAGCAATAACAAAAATAGGGCTTAAATTTGCTTCCAACTCCTTTAAAATAGAATACCTGTCTCTCTTGGGGGCAGAAAAAGTGTGCTCATGGGGGAAAATAACCCCTTTTTTATCTATTCTTAAAAGGCCTAAGAACCCTACCCGTGAACGTAATTTTGATTCAAATTTGAATTTCTGTTCGTATAAATAAAAACAGGGCTTATCATCCTGAATCAAAACACCTTTTTCTATCCAGGATAAGAACTTGGCTTTGAGATACTTATAATCATGCTTATTATCTGTAGTGAGAATATTGCAAAAATTATAACAAGACTTCTTTTTAAACGCCTGTCTCTGTTTTTCATCTATGACATCGTACGGCGGGCAGACTGCTTCGGAAAATCTCTTTATTGTTTTAGGGTTGTAACGAAAAGCGCAAAACGGTTTTACCAATGGCATAATTATACTTTTGGCTAAATGTATCCCGGCACTTTAGCGATTATTCATTATTTTTCGAACAATTAGTGCTACACTGACCCTGGTTACAGGGCTGACTTTGTCCTTTTTCCGATGATTTCTGCTCTGGAGGGCTCTTTTTCTTATAATCAGTGCTGTAGAATCCACTCCCTTTGAAAATCAAACCGCATCCCCCACTAATTAACCTTCTGACCTTGGCCTTACACTTTGGACAGGTCTTTTTCGGAGAATCGTCTATTTTATGAAAAAGTTCAAAGGTATTTCCGCATTTTGTACACTCATAATCATATGTAGGCATATCTTTCTCCTCTGTCTTTTCGAGTATCGAGTATCTAGACTTAGGCTTCTCTTCTCAAACGAGCGAATTCCAAGAGCAATTTACGTTCTCTTAAAGACAACTTTTTTGGTATCTCGACTTCTACCTCTATAAGTTCGTCCCCGATACGTTTTGTCCGTAAATCCACTATTCCCTTACCCTTTAAGCGAAATACTGTGCCGCTCTGCGTACCCGGGGGCACTTTCATTCTTGCTTTGCCGTTTAGGACAGGAACTTCTACTTCCGCGCCCAATACGGCCTTTGTCATACTTATAGTTACCCGGCATTTTATATTACTACCCCCTCTCTCAAACAAAGGGTGTTTTTTCACTCTTAAATGAAGATATAAATCCCCATAAGCCCCGGGGCCGTAACTCCCTTCGTTTTTGAGACGCATAACCGAACCGGTATCGACTCCGGCAGGTATGTTTACCATAACATTCTTATTAACTTTTATCTTTCCCGGCCCTCTGCACTTTGAACACTTAAGAGAAATAATACTTCCCTCTCCCTGACAAGTAGGACAGGTCTGAGAAAAATTAATAAATCCCATGCCGCTCACAACCTGGCCCCTCCCTTTACAGGTAGGACAGACCTTGCTTAAACTCCCCGGCTCAGCACCGGTTCCCGAACAGGCCGAACATCGTTCAGAACGCACAAAATTAACTTTCTTTTCTATACCTTTAGCAGCATCCTCCAAAGATACTTCGGTTTCATAATGGATGTCTTCGCCTTTTCTCCTGCGCGATGACCTTCCTGAACCAAATATATCAAACCCGGCATCGGAAAAAAAATCTTCAAATATCCCGCCGCCGAAACCTCCTCCCAAATCTTTAAAAAAAGAGCTAAAATCCGTTTCCCGGATAATATCTTCGGTAGTAAACCGGGAATCGATTCCGGCATGACCATACTGGTCATAGAGAGAACGCTTCTTGGAATCGCTTAAAACCGCGTAGCTTTCAGAAATCTGTTTAAATTTCTCTTCTGCCGCTTTTTTCTTCTCATCCGGAACGCGGTCAGGATGATATTTCATAACAAGCCCGCGATAAGCCTTTTTTATCTCATCCGCGCCTGCTCCGCGAGAAACACCTAATATCTCATAATAATCACGTTGTGTGCTCATCATACTCAAAAGTCACCAGTCACAACGTCACCAGTCACACGTAAGAAGATTTAAAATCACCAACCTACAACCAACAAAGTCAAATTACAAAACTTGTGACTTTGTGTCTTTGTGACCTTGTGACTTATTTGTTGTTTTCTTCTTTAAAATCAGCGTCTATTACTTCATCATCCTTAGTGCCGGATGCTGATTGCCCAGAAGTATCCTGCTGCGCGCTTTGAGGCCCGGCTTGCGGCTCGGTACCGGCTTCCGGGGCCTCTCCTCCCTGAGGTCCTTTGGGAGCATTAGCTTTATAAACTTCCTCAGCTAATTTATAGGAACTCTGCGTTAACTCATCAAATAATTTCTGAATCTCATCCGTCTGCACGTCAGGTTTTTTAAGTAACTCTTTTAAGGCATTAAGTTTTTCCTCTATATTTTTTTTGTCGCTATCCGACACCTTGTCGCCGAAATCTTTAAGAGATTTCTCCGTAGAATAAATTAAATTTTCCGCTTTATTTCTGATCTCTGCCAGTTCTTTTTTCTTTTTGTCTTCTTCGGCATATTTCTCCGCGCCTTTGACCATTTTCTCAATATCTTCCTCAGATAATTTATTGGGAGCAGTTATGCGGATTGATTGTTCTTTGCCCGTTCCCTTATCTTTAGCCGTAACATGAACAATCCCGTTTACGTCTATGTCAAAAGTAACTTCAATTTGCGGCACACCCCTGCGTGCCGATGGTATTCCCACTAAATCAAACCTCCCCATTTCGGTATTGTCATTTGCCATGGAACGCTCCCCCTGTAAAACCCTTATGGTTACGGCTGTCTGGCTATCATCGGCAGTAGTAAATATCTGGGATTTTTTTGTAGGAATTGTCGTATTTCTCTCAATCAACTTGCTGCATATTCCACCCAAAGTCTCAATACCTAAAGAAAGAGGAGTAACGTCTAAAAGGACAACATCTTTAACGTCTCCTTTTATTATCCCTACCTGTATAGCAGCACCGTAAGAAACACACTCCATTGGGTCGACACCGCGTTCGATCTTCTTACCAACATAAGCTTCAACAGCCTGGAAAACAATAGGCATTCTGGTAGGCCCGCCTACGAGAATTATTTTGTCGATTTCTGCCGGTTTTAACTTTGCGTCATTCAATGCCTGAATGATAGATGCCTTTGTTTTTTCGACTATCGGACGCACCAGATCTTCTAATTTAGCCCTGGTTATATTCATAACAAGATGCTTTGGGCCGGTTGCGTCAGCAGTAATAAAAGGAAGATTAACGTCTGTGGTAATCGTTGAAGAAAGTTCTATCTTTGCCTTCTCTGCCGCCTCATACAAACGCTGCATAGCCATAGCGTCATTCCTTAAATCTACGCCCGAAGAACGCTTAAATTCCTCTACTATATGATTCATTAGAACTTCGTCCATATCGCGGCCGCCAAGCTGGGTATCTCCCGAGGTTGATTTTACTTCAAACACTCCTTGAGCCATTTCCATTATTGTCACATCAAGCGTCCCTCCGCCGAAATCAAAAACAAGTATTTTCTGCTCCTTCTCTTCTTTGCCTAATCCATAAGCAAGAGAGGCAGCAGTAGGTTCATTAATTATCCTCAAAACCTTAAATCCGGCGATCTCACCGGCATCTTTAGTAGCCTGGCGCTGATTATCGTTGAAATATGCCGGACAAGTTACAACTACTTCGTTAACCGGCTCGCCCAGGTAACTTTCGGCATCTTTTTTTATCTTCTGCAAAACAAATGCCGAAAGCTGCTGAGGAGTAAACTCCTTATCAAGCAGCTTTGTCTTTTCGGCTGTCCCCATTTTTCTTTTAAATCCGGTAACCGTTCCTCCGGGATTAATAGTTGCCTGCCGGCGCGCCGGTTCACCAACTAATAACTGTCCGTCTTTGGTAAAAGCGACATAAGAAGGAAAGGCTTTCCCTCCGCCGACAGTTGTTCCCTCTGCTGAAGGAATAAGAGT
>DAOVKQ010000033.1 GCA_030631705.1 Candidatus Omnitrophota bacterium
CAGGACAATATAGCTGGGACATACCTGAAGACGCGCTTACCGGTTCTACTCTTCAGATTCGCATTATTGATGGGAACCGTCCGGAGATTATAAGTACGCCCACGGGATATTTCCGGATAAGAGGCGGGTTTAAGTTATTTATTCCCAATGGAGGAGAGGATTGGGTGGCAAAGTCAACCCAGGAGATTAAATGGCAGACAAGAGGCACTATCTCTAAGATTAGCTTATACTATAGTTCAGATGATGGCCTAAACTGGATTTTGATTGCCCCCAATGTAAATAATACAGACTCTTACGATTGGTTTCTTCCTGATATTCAATCAGATAAGGTTATGATACGTATATCTGAACTCGATGACCCAACTGTAAAGGATGAGAGTGATAATGTATTTAACATAATCTATGCTACGGTGCAGTTTAAGGTGTTGGATTATGATACAATGGAACACCTTCAAGACCTTAGCATAAATGAACCATCTACGGGATGGTCAGGCTCAGGCCTTAACTCACCTATAATTAGAGAAATCGCTTATCCTTACGGCAAATATACCACATTTTTCTCTAAAGCACAGTATATTGACAATAGCGTTACCTGGAATCCGCCTGAACAAGGGACAGAGACCTATTATATTACCTGTTATATGGAAAACCAGGCTTCAGCTCAGGTTACCTGGGAGTCTATCCTGACTTATAGTTATGCCCCGGCTACCGATACCTTAAATGCCGTAGGTTCTTTGCAAAGAAAGGGTAAATTAGTAGGAACGAGGGCAGCAGAGAGAGCGGATATGGGTCAGGCTATTTTGACAATATATGAAACTGATGGTTCAACAACAAGAAATATTCTTACCGCGATCACGCCAAGTGAAACCGGTTTTTACAATTTTACCTTAAAAGATACTGGATTTGAGGTAGGAATAGTCTATCCTGCTACCCTAACGATTGTATTTAGAGAAAGGGAATATATCTCTTCTGTCAATGTAGATGTGGGCATGGAAAAACTCCAGTATGAATTTTTCACTCAGACTGCTGCCAAGCTTGATGAGACTGTTAATGAAATAGGAGCGGTAGTCAGAAGTACAGAAGAAGCAATAAAGACTGAGCTCAAAGTAACTCAGGATGAGATAAAGATTACCACTAAAGAGATTTTAGTCGCTACCGAAGAGGTTATTTCTAAAAAGGTTTCTGAGATCCAAGAAGAAGTAGAAACCTTTATGAGATCAGAGATATTAAATAGGGAAAATACCGTTAAAAGGGGCCAGGAGCTCACAGTAAGGTACCGTAGTTATTCGGGATTGTCTCCTGTAATCGACGTTTATGATGCCAAAAACATACAAAGAATAGTCAAGGGCGGAATGAGAGAAATTGGCGGTATCGGAGTTTACGAATATGACGTTAAGTTCATGTCGGCGTGGGGCAAGGGTGATTTTACAATAGTGTGTTCGGAATCTACCAAGGGCACTCTAGATGCTTTTACCATAACTGTTGTAGGCTCAGACATAGAAGATGTATCCGGGCAGGTAGCCGCGATATTAGGTACTATTTCAGGAATAAGTGATATTGAAGAGGTAGCCGCGACCATAAATACGCAGATTGCCATGGTAGAGTCGGCTCTCAAAAACATAACCTCGCAGGTAGGCTCTGAGGTTAAAGCCGGCTTGAGTTCCGCTATGGAGACGGGGCCGGTCTATTCCCAACTGCTTTCTATAAGCAATCAAATGAAGGATTTGGGCGTGAGTAAAGAGGTGAATTTAGAAAAACTTTATAATGTTTCAAAGAAGGAATCACAGAATATCATTTATCTTAAGAATAAGACCCAGGAGCTTAAAGCCGTTATGGAGATCAACCAGAAATTAATAGATAACATAGCCAATAAACCTGTGACTCAGACGTGGTATGAGTATAGATAGGTTTTACCCCGTGGAAAAAGAAGAAAGCATAAGGAGAATAAAGATGCGCGAATTGTGGGGGAGGAGTGTTATTTTATTTTTTTTGGCCGCTTTGTTTTTTATTTTTCCGCTTCGGACGCGCGCCAGTATCGTGATGAAAATTGTGATAGTTAATCCTTCCGGCGAACAATCCCAGAAAGTTCCCGTAAAGGTGTATTTACCCAAAGAAGCAAAACCGGAAGATGTCCTTGACAGGGGAGACTTGGAAATCGCGTATGATTCCCAGCAGGGTTCGTACTACTTTTATGGTGAATACGAGCTTAAGCCGTTGGAGGTATTGGAAAAAGAGATGGAATTCAGGGATATCTGGGTAATCGAAGAGGCGGAATTGGAATCATTGCGTTTAGAGGCGGGCGAAGTCAAGAAATTATTAAAGAATACGCAGTTCGCCGGAAGGGTGGATTTTTTATACAATACCATAGTGACGAAACTCAATGAGATTAGGCAGCGGCAAAAAACATCAAGCTCCAATCCGGAAGAGCATATTTCCGGATATCGTCATAACGCGAAGCTCCTGGAGTCGGTAAAAATGGATTTGACTGTGATAAGGAGTATGCTGAGCAAGGGCAGGCCTTTTCCGGCGTCCATGATCTGGAAGGTGATGATTTTTATTATTGTTTTCCTGGGTATCCTTGGGTTAAGTTTTTACCTTTTGTGGCACAAGCAGGCAAAGTATTTTGCATCTGAGAGTATCCCCGGGGGAGAACCTTCCGGAGAAAAAAAACCTTTTAAAGAATATGAGGCCGAAGAAAAAGATAAAGAAGTTGGAAGTGAAGATATAGAGAAAATTCTCGGTGACTAAAACAACCGATACATGTGCTTTCCTTGATTTTTATATCAGAATAGAAAAACTCCAGTAATAAGGATACTGTAAACTATTATTCGCAAATTCAATCGGTGTCATTGTCCGGCTTGCAGACTGTGCCGCAATAAGGTGTCATTCCCGCGAAAGCGGGAATCTATCTTCAAAAGGCATTGACTTTACTGGATTCCCGCTTTCGCGGGAATGACAGTAATTTTAATTTACACAATTTTTAGCATAGCACCATTTGTAAAGATTATTCTTTATTTCCCGGGTGATAGAGATTATAATGATATGAAATTGGTTATTTTCATCAAGGCGCGTTAAGGGCAAGGTACTGTCAAGAGTTGTATGAAAGATTTGGGGAGGGAGGAAAAAATAAAATCCTAAACCCTAAATCCTAAACTCTAAATAAACCCAAATGTTTAAAATTCAAAATACAAAACAGAGAAAGAGAAATTTGAATTTTGGATTTTAGGTTTTGGATTTATTTAGGATTTAGAGTTTAGTATTTAGGGTTTAGAGTTTTAAAAAAACAAAAGATATTTTGACAATACCAAGGGTAAAGGCTGGATGTAGTTAATGAAGCTTGTAATAATGACGGGCAGAGAAAAACTTTATGAAAGCATGGTAAAAGAAGTGGTGTTGCCGGGGGCTGATGGAGAATTCTCCGTGTGGGATTTTCATCAACCTTTTTTATACAGGCTAAAGAAAGGATATGTGAAGGCAATAAAGCCGGGCGATCTCCAGGGAGAAGATTCCGCCTCATTTTTTATTAAAGACGGGGTGGCAAAGATGTTGGGGAACATTTTGACTGTACTGGTGGACATAGGGGCTAAGGCTGAAAATGTATAACGTTACGTTAATTCTTATAATGTTGTTAAGTACCCTGGGGCCGGCCCTGGTCATAGGGATGGTTGGTTCCGCGGCCATTAAAGCAGTAGGAAGAAATCCTTCTGCTTCAGCCAGAATCCTGGTTTCGATGATAATTACTTTTATTTTCGCGGAAGCAATCGCGATATTGGCGTTACTGATGATATATAGTTTGTTTAAATGATGACAAAGGCGCAAGAGATAAAAATGATTTTTTCTCTTGGAGGAAGTAGAGCCTAGGGAGAAAGCCATGCTCGTTCAGCTTGTTGTAATTCAAATAACTACATTCATATTTTTAGTATTTATCATGAGGCTGTTGTTTCATAAGCGTCTGGATAGCGCTGTGAAGCGCCTGAAAGAATTGCATCAGGAAAACCTAGCCAGAGAAGTTCAGCTTAAGGAGGAGATTGAAAAAGCGAAAAAGGAAAGGCTTGTTCAGATAGAGGAAGGGAAAAAGGAGGCCGAAGAAATCCTCGAGGCCGCCAAAAAAGATATCCAGCGCATGCGCCTGGACGGCGAGACCCAGGCGCGCCAGCGTGCCGAAGGGATTGTCCATAAAGGCAGAGAAAATGCCGAGAAGATACGGCGGGATTTGTTAAGTGAGATAGAGAGGCGCGCTTTGGATTTGTCTATTCAGATAATGAAATATGCCCTCAGCCTGCGAGGCAAAGAGTTTCTCCAACACCAGTTCATAGAGGAGGTTATCCGTGAGATAGACGGACTCCCGAAGGATAGGTTTCCCGCGAAAGCGGAGAATATCAAGATAAAGACCTCCTGCCCGCTGGACGATAAAGAAAGAGATGATATTACAAGCCTGTTGTCGAGGAAAATCGGTGTGCCTGTAACGCTGGAAGAAGAAATCGATGAAGACTTAATAACAGGATTGATAATCCAGATGGATTCCCTGGTCATTGACGGCAGCCTGCAGAACAGGTTGAAGAAAGTAATTTTTTATCTTAAGAAGGAAGATGGAAAGTAGCAAGCCGGAAACAATTAAAAATATCCCTACCCTGGAAGTTAAAGAAGTTGGCTACGTTCGAGAAGTAAAAAAAGGAATAGCCAAGGTTAAGGGGTTACTTTCTTGTATTTACGGCCAGTTAGTCGAATTCGAGAACGGTATTAAAGGGATGGTCGTAGGTTTTAATCTCCGGGAGGCGCAGGTTATTGTGCTGGGTGAAGAACGGCGCATCAATGTCGGAGACAAGGTAGTTACTTTCTCGGAGTTTTTCCGTGTGCCCGTGGGAGATAATTTTTTAGGCAGAATCGTTAATGGTATAGGTGAACCTATTGACGGAAAAGGCAGCATTATCGCTTCGGATTATTATCCCGTATTTAAGGAAGCGCCGGGAGTTATGGCAAGGGAGCCGATCACGGAACCTTTGCTTACCGGGATAAAGGTTTTGGATTTTATGATTCCCATCGGCAAAGGGCAGCGGGAGTTAATAATCGGCGATAGGCAGGTTGGTAAGACGAGCATCGCTTTAGACGCGGTGATTAACCAAAAGGGAAGAAATGTTATCTGTATATATTGCTGGACCGGCGGCAGTCATACGGCATTTGAGAGTTTCATGCATAGATTGAAGGAGAAAGGCGTTTTTCCCTATCTGGTTGCTGTGTGTTCATCCGCGGCAAGTCCTCCTGCCGAACAGTATCTGTGTCCTTATGTAGCAGCGTCAATAGGCGAATATTTCATGTGCAAGGGTAAAGACGTGCTGGTGGTGTTTGATGATTTAACCAAACACGCCTGGATATACAGGCAGATGTCTTTGCTGTTGGAGAGGGCGCCGGGAAGAGAGGCTTACCCCGGGGATATTTTCTATCTCCATTCTCAATTGATGGAAAGAGCCGGAAGGCTAAAGGCGGAATTAGGGGGTGGGACGATGACGTTTTTGCCCATTGTGGAAACTCTTCAGGGTGATATTACGGGTTATATCCAGAGTAATTTAGTTTCTATGACCGATGGGCAAATCTATCTTAACACGGGTTTGTTCCATGAGGGGTTTAGGCCGGCTATAGATTTGGGGTTATCGGTGTCGCGTATAGGGAGTAGAGTTCAGTGCCCGGCAATAAAAGAGTTAGGAAAGAGTTTGCGCCTGGAATATGCCCGGTATAGAGAGATGTTGAGATTAACAAAGCTGCGTACCCGTCTTTCCGAAGAGGCTTTGGAACGGATGAAGAGAGGGCAGACTCTGGAAGGAATCCTTACACAGGATAATTTTTTTCCTTTACAGTTATCCGAGGAGATAATTTTATTTTACGCTTACCAGAGAAAGATACTGGAAGTCCTTACTCCTCCCGCGCTGGAAAAATTCAAGAGTGATATCTTTGATTTTACGAAGCATCTTCAGCCGCGATTAATAGAAACGATAGAGAAAAAGGGGGAGTTGACCGCGGAGGTAACTACCGCATTAGAGGGTGTATTTGTTGAATATTTTAAAAAGTTAAAGCGGGCGCGGGCACGCGGGGATGCTGCGGCGTCTTAAAATGTAGCGGTTTGGTAAAATGATACCTTTAGCAAAATTAAAAGAGGATTTGGAGTTTAATGTGAACTTAGGCGTTATCATTGAAACATTGAAAGTCGCCGCTTCAATCCGGCTGAGAGAGTTCCAGTCAAGAAAACGTCTATATAGAGATTTCGCGATGGAACTTAGAGAATGCGCGGGTATGCAGGAACGCGCGGACATTGGAAAAAAGAAGCGCGCGTCTTCTCCATTTTTCGTTCTACGCAAAGAACTTCCCCGGTGTATTGTGGGGATAACTTCGGATGAGGGGTTTCTCGGCGAGATTAATACTTTGGTGCTTAATGCTCTGTTAGATAATCGAAAAGATAAAAAAAGAGATTCTCTTGTGGTATTGGGTGAAAGAGGAGAAGGGTATTTGCGCGATATGGACGTTTCTTTTACCGCTTTTCCCGGAATAAGCGATACATTACGCCGGGGAGAAACAGAAGATTTAAAAAGATACCTGATAAATGGTTATTTAAAAAGAGGATTCGGAGAGGTGATAATCGTGTATCCTAAATTTATTTCGGTAACCGCCCAGTATGTGGAAATCGCGCGGCTTCTGCCTTGTTTATTTACGCTATTTTCGAAAGACTCGCGTGGACAGGAGGTTTTGGATGTGCTGCCACAGGAGGGATACGAACAACTTTTGATGGAGCCCGGCCCGGTAGATGTCATGGATGGCATTGCCGGGTTGTGGATTGGTTATGTGTTGGAGGAGATATTCTGGTCGAGCAAACTTTCCGAGTTTTCGGCCAGGGTCATGCATTTAGACAGCAGTGAGCAGGAATTAAGCCGCCGTAACCGCGGTTTGACCCTGGAATATTTCCGGTCTTTGCATACTTTGGCCGATAAGAATATCAGAGAGGTCTCTGCTTCGAGATTTTTAACAAGAGAATAAAAAGTATTATGGATAAAATAGGC
>DAOVKQ010000077.1 GCA_030631705.1 Candidatus Omnitrophota bacterium
TCCCCAAAAAGCTCGCAAACTCCACCCTCTTCAGCTACTTTGCCATACGCTTTTTGAACAACTTCTTTGACTGTAGAAGGAGCGCCTTGCTTTGGTGCAATTTTTTTGATTTCCTCGGCAAGCGGCATAAGTGTGTTTCGGGGAATATAGAGCACAGGAACAGCAGAATATTCGGTCATATACTCGAATGTTATCGCAGTTGTTGATACAAACAACTCATTTGCTGGTGTTGATTATGTTATACCAGGTAACGATGATGCAATGAAATCGGTTAAGTATATTACGTCATGTTTGGTGGAGGCGATTAAGGAAAGTAAGAAAGAAGAGAAAGATAAGCTGGCAGAGGCGGCTTCAGTCGAGAGCGTTAAAGCAGAAGGAAGCGAAGAGCTTGCCGGCGGCGACAAATCAGCGTCTTGAGCATTAAGGAGGAAAGGCATGGATTTGGAGAAAATCAAAAAATTAAGAGGATTGACTTCTCTTGGTATTGCCGATTGCAAGAAAGCATTGACTGACAGTAAAGGGAATTTCGATAAAGCCTTAGACGTACTGAAACAAAAGGGTGTTGAAGTTTTAGCCAAAAAAAAGGGAAGAATCACCTCACAAGGGTTAATAGAATCTTATATACATTTCGGCGGCAATCTCGGTTCATTGGTTGAAGTTAACTGTGAAACTGATTTTGTTGCGAAAACTGACGTCTTTAGGCAATTTGTGAAAGAATTAGCGATGCATATTGCTGCTACTAATCCGAAGCACGTGGCAAAAGAGGATGTTCCGGAGGAAGTTTCTAAAGAAACCGCCGACTTAGATGAATACATAAAGGAAAATTGCCTTATGGAGCAGAGTTTTGTAAAAGATAATTCAAAAACAATTCATGAGTATCTTAAAGAGATTGTTTCTCAAACCGGTGAAAATGTAGTAATTAAAAGATTCGTCCGGTTTTCGCTGAGCGAAAATGAGGGGTAAACTTGCCCAAATTGAATTATGAAGCGATATAAACGGATTCTCCTTAAGTTAAGCGGTGAGGCATTTTTAGGTGGCAGGTCTCACGGTATCGATGCCGGGATCTGTGCGCATTTGGCTTGTCAAATCAAAGAAGTAATTTCCTCAGGGATCGAAGTGGCTTTAGTGGTAGGGGGAGGAAATATCTTTAGAGGTGCTCCACGTTCTAAAGAGTTCGCGATGGAACGGACTGTTGGCGATTATATGGGAATGCTTGCAACTGTATTGAATGGTCTTGCGTTTCAAAATGCTCTGGAGAATGAAGGAATCCATAGCAGAGTTATGACTGCTATCGAAATGCACAAAATAGCCGAACCTTACATTAGAAGGCGGGCAATCCGTCATTTAGAAAAGAAGAGAGTAGTTATTTTTGTAGCTGGTACCGGTAATCCTTATTTTACAACAGATACCGCGGCTGCTTTAAGAAGCATTGAAATCGGAGCCGACATATTGCTTAAAGGGACCAAAGTGGACGGAGTGTATACGCGCGATCCCCTAAAACATAAGAATGCTAAGATGTTTAAAACGCTAAAATATCTAGATGTGCTTAAACGGGAGTTGAAAATTATGGATCCAACTGCCATAACGCTTTGCATGGAAAATAAGCTTCCCGTTATTGTCTTCAATTTTATGAAAAAGAATTATCTTAAAAACATTATTTTAGGGAAAAATATAGGAACGATTATTAAGTAGGAGGCCCTAATGCCGTTGAAAGTCATATTGAGAGATATAGAAGAATCCATGAACAAGGCCATAGAGTCTACTAAGCGGGAATTCGGCGAATTGCGTTCGGGCCGGGCTAATCCTAAAATGATTGAAGGAATAAGAGTCAATTATTATGGAACCCCCACATTACTTAAAGATATATCTACTATTAGTGTTCCGGAGGCAAGGTTACTTGTTATTAATCCCTGGGATCCTAATGTGTTGAAGGATATCGAGAAAGCAATCCTGCAATCGGATTTAGGCATTACTCCCGTTGCTGACGGAAAGATTATTCGTCTTATTGTTCCGCCTCTTTCGGAAGAAAGGCGTCACGAGCTTATTAAGCTGGTTAAGAAAGTAGCTGAAGAAGGAAAGGTTTCTGTACGAACAGTAAGAAGAGACGCGAAAGACAGAATCAAATCTTTAGAGAAGGACAAAAAGATATCCGAGGATGACCGGTTTAAAGGGGACCAAGAGCTCCAAAAGCTTACTGATAAATCCATTGCTGATATCGATAAGTTTCTTCAAGATAAAGAAAAAGAATTAAGAGAGTTTTAACGATATATTGTTGTTGGGCCGCTAGCTCATCCGGTAGAGCATCGCCCTTTTAAGGCGGGTGTGCCAGGTTCGAGTCCTGGGCGGCTCATAGTTCTTTATAAATTCGCTCAGTGGTGGAGAAAACATTGGTTTAAGATTAATTGAAGCCATTATTGATAATGGTCTGCCGCGGTGGCGAAACTGGCAGACGCGCATGGTTTAGGACCATGTCCTGTAAAGGATGGGAGTTCAACTCTCCCCCGCGGCATAAAACCGGTCAACCGGTATAGATGGCTAAATTACAAATTACAATGAACAAATTACAAATAAATCCCAATATAACAATAAACAATAACCGAAATTTTGTCTTTAGTTGTTTGTGTATTGTATATTTGTAGTTGTATATTGTTTGTAATTTGTAGATTGTATATTGTTTATTCAATAGAGATTTAAGGAAATAGATATAGTATAATTCAGCGGGGTTTACGAGTGGCGGTCCTCGCGAGGGTAGCTCAATTGGTAGAGCACCACGTTGCCAACGTGGATGTTGCGGGTTCAAGTCCCGTCTCTCGCTCCATGAGAATTATGGTTTTAAATATATGAACCGGCATTTTTACACCTAAGTTTTTTCTATTAAGAAAGTTACACCAAACAAAGGGGCGCAAATGGACACAGATTTGTTAAAGTATCTTCATAGTGATAGTGTGATTCTGAATTTTAAAGCTAAAAACAAAAGAAGTATAATTTCGTCTCTTCTTGACCGTTTAATTGAGGTAAAAAAGGTTAACAAGAATGATAAAAAGGAAATACTTAAAGTTGTTCTCCAAAGAGAAGAAATGGGTTCAACTGCTATAGGCGGATATATTGCTTTGCCGCATGCCCGCCTGAGTCAAATAAAAGATGTCGTTGTTTGTCTTGCGATAGCGAAAAAAGGTATTGATTTTGAATCTTTAGATGACGAACCGGTTAATGTTATCGTGCTTCTTCTTTCCAATCAGAAAGAAGCGGGGCTTCATCTTAAAGCATTGGCTCATTTGGCTAAGTTATTAAGAGATAAGTTATTTATCCAGCAGTTAAAGAATGTTAATAGTGAAGATGAGGCTATGTCTCTTATTCTTAAACAGCAAACTGTATTAAAATGAAATAGTAGAGATAGATGAAAAAAATCGAAAAAGAACTAGTAATAAACAATAGCCAGGGTTTACACGCGCGTCCGGCGGCTATTTTTGTGCAAATTGCCAATAGTTTCGATTCCGCGATAAAAATAGAGAAAGACGGTGAGATAGTTGACGGTAAGTCAATTATTGCGATTTTAAGTCTGGGTGTTAGTAAAGGCACAAAGGTGAAACTTATCGCGGAAGGTGCGGATTCCGAGAGGGCTTTTATGGATTTAAAAAGTTTTTTGGAGAGCGACAATGATTAAATTAAAAGGAATAGCAGCTTCATCAGGGATAGCTGTTGGAAGCGCTTATCGTTTGGGCCGTGATGAGTTGTATATTCCCAAAAGAAGAATTTCTCACGAGGAAATCCCAAAAGAGATATATTGCCTTGAAGAAGCTCTTATAGCTACTCGTAAAGAGATTCTTAGTATCCAGAAGAGAATATCCAGGGAGCTGGGGTTTACCGAAGCCAAAATTTTTGAAGCGCATCTGCTCGTTCTTGAAGATAGAGTATTGATAGAAGATATTATTCTGCAAATTAAGAATAAAAGAATTAATGTAGAGTATGCTTTTTCTCAGTGTATAAAAAAATATATCGATGCTTTTAATAAAATGAAAGATGCTTATTTGCGTGAGCGGGCCGCAGACATTGAAGATATAGCAAAAAGAGTTATAAGGAAATTATTAAAGAAAGATGATTCCAATGTATATGCGTTTGACGAGAAAGTGATTATAGTTGCTCATGCTTTGTCACCTTCCGAGACAGCAGCATTGCCTAAAGATAAAATCCTTGGATTTGTTACCGATATAGGCGGCGTAACTGCGCATACCGCGATAATTGCCCGTACTTTAAGCATTCCGGCGGTAGTAGGCCTTGAAGTGGCAACTAAGCACATCGGAAGCGGAGATAGAATTATTATTGACGGTTCCGAAGGCGCGGTTATAGTCCGGCCGTCGGAAAAAACGGTAAAAGATTATCAGGAAAGAGCAGCCAAGTTACTTAGGGAAAAGAAAATAATTCATATCCCCCGGGCGGTTAAGGCTCAGACAATAGATAGGAGAGGAATTGTTGTTTCTGCTAACATTGAACTTCCCGAAGAACTTCCTTTAGTGAATCAATTTAGGTCTGAGGGGGTTGGACTTTACCGTACAGAGTTCATTTTCTTAGGGAGAAAGAATTTTCCTACCGAGGAGGAACAGTATAGAGATTATTTAAATGTCGCGAACAATGTCAAACCGCATTCCGTAATAATACGGACAATTGATATAGGCGGGGATAAATTTCTTTCATGTCCGGAAGTCCCGCATGAGTTTGCTCCCTTTTTAGGGTGGCGGGCTATAAGGTTTTGCTTGGCCAGGCCGGAA
>DAOVKQ010000023.1 GCA_030631705.1 Candidatus Omnitrophota bacterium
ATTACCGGCATATTAATGATATGGATAACGCCGAAGCGGCTTTGCGTGAAGCTATCAATGAATATGAAGGTATGTTTCAACAAAGCGAAATAAAAAAAGATAGTGATTTATTGGCAGTATTCCTTTCATTTTGCTATGCGGAGAAAAAAGAGTGGGATAAGACGGTCGATTTACTGAAAACTTTGACCGATAGATACGCTGATGATCCCCGCTATCTCCTTTCTATGGCCGCCTTATACCAGAATCTTAAGCAGCCCCAAGAGGCGGTTAAAGTATATGAACAGGTAATTCAAAAATATGCTGATAACGATAAATTAGTTACCTTAGTAAAGAAGAGAATCGATTTGCTGCGAAATAACGCGTCCTTAACTGATTACAGAGATTAATTCCTAATTACAAAGATTGAAAACATTAGCTTTTTTATCGCTGAAATCATCTTTTAATCGCTGGAATCAGGCGCTGGTGCTATTATGCGACAGCGCCATAATAAAGATGTGCTAATGAGAAATGTCTATACAAATAATGTTTTGATTCTCTATTTTATCGTTCTTTTTTTAGTGCCTGTTCTTGGCGGATGCACAGATAACCGCTACGCGTCTGAACGGTTGTTTTGGCAGGCAGAACAAAAAGTAGCTCAGATTGTAAATGGTAAGAAGGATAATCTCTCCAATGATGAGTATGAGCGGATTATTTCCGCTTATCGGGAAGTAATCGATAACTACCCTTTGCAAAAGTACTCACAGAAGGCCCAATCACATATTATTGATATGTTACTTTTACAGGGGAAATACAAAGAAGCAGAACAGGAATTTACGGCTATGGCCGATAATTTTTCTTCGCAGCCGGAGATAGCAAGCCAGGCTTTATTTGCCAGAGGGAAGATTTATGAATATAAGGAGGATTGGCCGAGGGCATTAGAAGAGTATGAACAAGTTATCGCGAAGTACCCTCTGTCACCGCGGGGATTAGAATTACCTATCTATATTATGCGGCATTACCGGGATAAAGGGGACCAAAGAAACGTAGAAAGGACATATAAACAGGCAGTGAAAAATTACCGTGATTTATTAAAGGACTTTGAAGGTACAGATATGGCTTCAAGAGTCAAGGAGTATCTGGCTTTAGTCCATCTTTCTAAGGGTAATTTTAAGGAAACTTTAAAAGTTTATGACGATATTATTAAGGAAGATATGAACAGCGCGTTCGCGCAGCAAGCATTATTCGCCAAAGGAGATTTATATGCTACGAAAATGCGGGATATCTCTAAAGCAATGGAGGTATATGAAGGATTTGTCAGAAAATATCCTGAGGTGAGAGCCGCTTTAGCCGCGCGCCTTAGGCTGGCAGAGCTTTATTTGAATGACGGACGCTTGGCTAAAGCAGAAGAACTTTTTTCCGCGGTGATTAACGATATTCCCGGGGAGAAAAATCTATGTTTACGCGCCCACATTGGCCTTTCTAAGGTTTATGCCCAAAAAGGATATGTCGAAAAAGCGGTAAAAGAGTACGAACTGATAGCTAAGGAGTTCCCGCGAAGCCAAGAGGCCTTAACCGTTCCTTTTGTTATTGTTCAATACTATTTAGACAAAGGATATAACCTTGAGGCAAGGAAAGCATTAAGGATTGCAATTAATCAATATAAGCGTATAACAGAGGACAATGTCCAGGATGAGGTTTACCGGGATGAAGCGGCAAATTTTCTCGCTTTATGCTACGTCAAAGAAAATTCTTTTGATAAAGGCATAGTTTTATTAGAGAAATTAGCCAGGAAATATCCGGATAATCCGATGTATTTGATAAAAATTGCCTCAGTTTATCATAATATTCATGATTTAGATAAGGCGCTGGCAATTTATAAAAAGATAGTTTCTAAATATCCTGATCATTCATATATTGTAAATATCGCGCGGTCGCAAATTGATATTTTAGAACAGAAATAATTTAAATATGCTGAAGGGTCAAACAATTGATGTAAAGTGGTTGCTAAAAATAGGCGTTCTTTGTATTGTATTCCTTGCCTTGTTTTACCCTACTTATTCCCATCTTTTTACCCGCTTTAACGCGCGGGATTCGTACTATTCTCACGGATTCTTAATCCCTTTTGTCTGTCTTTATTTGGTGTTTCGCAAGAAAGACAAACTATTGTCCATTAAGCCCGAATCAGAACCAGCCGGTCTTTTTATTATTTTGGCCGGAGTTTTATTTTATATAATAAGTTCTTTCTTAAAAATAAATTTTTTCACCTATTTAGCGATACCGGTTTCAATATTAGGTATAGTTCTTTATTTAGGAGGCAAAAAGATTACAAAAGAACTATTGTTTCCTATATCCTTTCTTTTTTTCATGCTGCCCCTGCCCAAAGTCGTTATCATCGGTATTTCATTTAAACTTAAGTTGATGGTGGCGCAGGTAGCGACATTTTTGGCGCTAAATATGGGCGTTCAGGCCGAACGCGTAGGTTCAACAATTTATTATCCGGGAGGGGAGCTTTTAGTGGGCGATCCTTGCAGTGGTTTGCGCTCTTTGGTAACTTTCCTGGCCTTAGGCGCTTTGTGCACACAGTTTACCAAAGCCCGTTTATGGCGGAGAACAGCATTGTTTGTTTCGGCTATTCCTATTGCCTTATTGTCTAATCTGACGCGTATAACATTTTTAGTTATGGTGAGTTATATTTATGGTGAAAAAGTTGCTTTGGGATTTTTGCATGATTTCTCAGGCATAATGGTATTTGTATTGGGATTTGTTTGTCTGATAGGAGCCAGTAAGCTTTTAAGATGTTCCTTTGTTTCGTGATAGGCCAAAGCAAGCAATGCCTACGCAATACGCATGACGCAATACGCGATACGTTCTTTGTGACCTTGTGACATGTGACTTGTGACCTTGTGACTTTGTGTCTTGTGACTGGTGACTTGTGTCTTGTGACTTGTGACTTTGTGTCTTATGACATGTGACCTTGTGACTTGTGTCCTTGTATCAAATGTGGAGACCTGACCCCATGAATAATAAGAAATATTTTGTTGTTATAAGCATACTCCTGGTTAGTTTAGTTTTTATTTTTATCATAGAGCAGGCTAAGGGGAAAGTTAGTTATACAGCCAGTTTGAAAAATATTCCCTATCGTATCGGGGAATGGGAAGGTAAAGATGTCTCAGTGTCAGATAGGACATATGAGATTCTGGAAACCAGAGATGTGCTTGTTCGTGAATATACGGACAAAGAAGGCGATTCAGTAGCCTTAGCGATTGTTTATTCTGATAATAATCGCGATTCATTCCATCCTCCGGAATACTGTTATTTAGGAGGCGGCGCCCAGCTTATAGAAAAAGGAAAAGACGTGATTTCTTTGGATGGCAATATGATGTTTTATATGAATAAATTGGTAATGAATCCGGTAAAAAATGGCCTCAGGGTATGGTACTGGTATTCTGTGGGCGATAGATTTATCGCTAATTATTATGTCCAGCAGCTGCTCTTTTTGTGGGACGCCTTACGGGGCATAAATAACGGGGGGGCTTTGATACGTGTATCGGTAAGAGGAAATAATCCGCGAAGTCTGGAAAATAAAGCCAAATCATTCATACGCCAGATGCTGCCGTCTTTGCGTGATATATTTGTAACTTCTTGATCATCAATCTGTTATAGGCGTATTTTTCATATTTTGTGATTGGATAAAATAGTTTTTTCCGTAAAGCTTGATTTTTTATGAGAAAAAATGGTATATCTAGGTATTTATCGCAAAACTGTTCAAATTATATGCCTATTTTACCGCTTAAAACCGAGACCAGAGAGCTTATTTCCTTAGGCCTTGACCGCTGTATGGACGCGGTTGGCGCCCGTTCGGGATCGGTATTCATTTTCGATAAAAACCGAAAAGAGTTAGTTTTACAAGTAGCAAAGAACCCTGAAGGTAACCATTTGGAAGGGATTCGCTTTCGCTTAGGAGAGAGCATAACCGGAAAAGTCGCTCTTAAAAAGAAGCCTTTGCTAGTCAGAGATATAGATAAAGAGAACTTTTTAAAGAATGTGCCCCGCTATGACCATTATAAATCTAAGTCTTTTCTTTCTGTGCCGCTGGAAGCTTTAGGAGATTTAATCGGGGTGGTAAATATTACTGATAAGCCCCGGGGTCTTAGTTTTGATGATGATGATTTGCGAATGGTCTTAAATATCGCCAAGTATTTAGGAGTTTCCCTTTTCAGCTTAGATAGATATTTAGAAAAACAAAGCAAGGTGAATGAGAAGTTGGCTAAAGAGCTAAAAGAGCTAAAGGCCGAGCACGCGAATTGCGAGAGGCTATCTTCTTTTGCTAAACTTATGGGAGGCTTGGTGCATGAGATTAACAATCCCCTGGATGGAGTCATTCGCTATGTAAACCTTTCGTTTGACAATATGCAGCAGGGAGGGGCGGCAAGAGAATATTTGCGCCATGCCCGAATCGGCTTAAGTAGGATTGCTAAAGTTATAAGGTCGCTTTTGGATTTTTCCTGGAGCCTTTCTTCATCAAGCGGCGATATTGATATAAACCGGATGATTGAAACAGTTCTTTTTAGCTTTAATAATCAATTTGTTTCTAATAATGTAGAGGTAAAGCAATCTCTTTCCCCCAACCTGCCTAAATTCCCCAATTATAAGTTAAAGTTAGTATTTGCCAATATCATAAAGAATGCCTGTGAAGCAATGGAACACGGCGGAGAATTAACTGTTTATTCAGCGCTTAGCAACGGTAATCTGAAAATTACAATAAGCGATACCGGTGAAGGAGTGCCTAAAGAGTTACGGGATAAAATTTTTGAGCCGTTTTTTACCACTAAAGCTTTAGGTGAAGGTTCCGGTTTAGGATTAGCTATTTGTTATGAAATTATTCACAGATATAGAGGAAATATCTCTGTTGAGGGTGAAGCGGATAAAGGAACAACTTTTATAATTGAATTACCGCTTAAGGCAAGAACACAATGAGTAATAAACGTATTCTTATAGCTGATGATGAGCCTCTAACAAGGCAATCGCTTTATGAAATACTGAAGCTTGAAGGATATAGTGTTTCTTGCGCCGCGGACGGCCGGGAGGCGTTGTCTTTGGTTGAGGCTAACCATCCTGATATAGTCATTAGCGATTTAAAGATGCCCAAGCTGGGAGGTTTAGAGCTATTAAGGGAGGTTAAAGCTATAGATGGTAATATTTCCGTGCTTTTAATGACCGGTTATGGCTCTATCGATACAGCGGTTGAAGCGATGAAGGAAGGGGCTTTTGATTATATTACTAAGCCTATTTTGGATAAGGAAATAAAGATTATTATTCAGAGGATATTTGAACAAAAAAGAATTCTCGATGAGAATAAATTTCTGAAGAAAAAATTAGAACGCGACAGCCGCCATAAATTTTATGATATAACCGGGCAAAACTATAAGATGCGGAAAATATACAATCTTATCGAAACAGTCGCCCCTACAAACGCGAACGTTCTTATACAGGGCCAGAGTGGAACAGGAAAACGCCTGGTCGCTCACGCCATACACTCTAGCGACTCTATCAGGAAAGACAAAGCTTTCATAGAGGTAAGCTGCGGGGCGTTGCCGGAGACTCTCCTTGAAAGTGAACTTTTTGGCCATGTTCGCGGCGCCTTCACCAGCGCGGTTAAAGATAGGCAGGGAAGGTTTGAGGTCGCTGACGGAGGTACCATATTTTTAGATGAAATCGACGCTTTTAGCCTAAAATTACAAGTTAAGCTGTTACGCGTTTTGCAGGAGGGAGAGTTTGAAAAAGTAGGGGATACTAAGACCATTAAGGTGAATGTGCGGCTCATTGCCGCTACCAATCAGGATTTAAGACAGCTGATAAAACAAGGTTTATTCCGCGAAGATTTATATTATCGATTAAATGTTATTCCTTTAGATATTCCGCCTTTAAAGGAAAGGTTAGATGATTTACCTTTATTGGTAGAACATTTTTTACATAAATGTTCAAAAAAAATAAACAAAGATATTAAAGATATATCCGATGAAGCCATGGAAGCGCTTAATTTATATGAGTGGCCGGGTAATGTAAGAGAGCTTGAAAATGTCATCGAAAGAGCTACGATATTATGTAAAGGCAGAGTGGTTGAAAAAGAAGACCTGCCCGATTCGATACTGGAAATGATCTCTCCTTCCGCCGCCGGCAGTTTAAGGTCTAGAAACGCGGCTATTAACCTTAAAGATGCTCTCAGAAGCTCCGAGAAAGCGATCATAATGAATGCTCTGGAACAATGCAGCGGTAACCGGAAAAAAGCCGCGCATATCCTGGGAATTAACCGCACGACTTTATACAATAAGATGAGAGAGTATTGTTTGTTAAAAAATAATTAGCTGCCTTTTAGTCTTTGATTTCAATTTAAATCCCAAAAAAACAGTTATTTTTTCGGAGATTTCCTTCGGCTGGCAGGAGGTATTTTTAATTCTTCGCGGTATTTGCTAACGGTGCGCCGGGCAATAAGAACGTCTTCTTTCTTAAGAATAGTAACTATTTTGGAGTCATCCAAAGGCTTTTTCTTGTTTTCTTCGTTTATGATATTAAAAATCTTTGTTTTTACCGATTCCCGGGAGAGATTTTGTGTTGTATCCTGCTTGAGGGGTTTTGTAAAGAAATAATTCAACCGGAATATCCCGTGCGGTGTTTTTACGTATTTGCTGTTTACTACCCTGCTTATCGTGGATTCGTTTCTCTCTACAATCTGGGCGACTTTCTTGAAAGTAAGCGGTTTTAACATAGAAATATCGCCGTATTCAAAGAAATCCTTTTGTATGTCTAAAAGGCAGCTGGTAATTTTACGCAGAGTCTGGTCTCTTAGGGAAATAGATTTTTCCAGGTTCATCGCTGACTTTATCTTTTCACGGATGTAATTTTTAGTTTCTTTAGAAGCTTTGTTTGATTTTAATATATTTTTATATTGCGCGCTTATCCTGAATTTAGGCAAGCGGTCGCAATTAATGATTATCTCATATTCTGTTTTACTTTTTTCCAATGTAATGTCGGGATAAGAAGGTTGGATTGCCGTGTTCGGGGTTTCCGAATAGAGCCTTCCCGGCTTAGGCTCAAGATGATAGATTTTTTTTATCGCTTGTTTTATGTTTTCCGGTTTAGTTTTCAGTTTCTTGGCGATAACTCTTATCCGGTTTTTTGCCACATCGGAAAGGTGTTTTGATACAATTGTATAGACAAGTTTATCTGTTTTTTCTTTGGCTTTAAGCTGAATGAGCAGGCATTCCCTTAAGTTTCTTGCCCCTACGCCAACAGGTTCAAAGCGCTGGATAAAGAGGATGATTTCTTCTATTGTTGATTTAACGATTTTTTCTTTACCCGGGCCGGTTCCTTTATTAAGAAAACTCACAATTTCCTCGGCAGATAGAGTTAAATAACCGTTATCGTCGATTTGGTGGATGATAAATTCAGCTATGATGTATTTTTGCTTAGTTAGTTTAGACATGCGCAGTTGTTTAAGCAGAACATCCTGGAGGGTTAGGGGTTTAGTAAGAAGGCTCTGTTGA
>DAOVKQ010000059.1 GCA_030631705.1 Candidatus Omnitrophota bacterium
AAGCTATAGCAAAAATATTTACAAGACTAAGGCCTTTTTTTAATTTAATCATGGCATCACACAAGTCACATGTCACAAGTAAAGAAAGTCACAAAGACACAGGTCACAAGTAAAGAAAGTCACAAAGACACAGGTCACAAGTAAAGAAAGTCACAAAGACACAGGTCACAAGGTCACAAGAATTCTGGATTCCCGCTTTCGCGGGAATGACACCCTGCCGCGGGAATGACACTTTTTCAAAGAATTCTGGATTCCGCATCAAGTGCGGAATGACACTTTGCTAAGACCGGTAATGACTTTCTCTAAGCGCATTGCCCGTGAGCCTTTAACTAAAACCGCGTCACCGGATATCAATTTACTAATAAGAAATTCTACAGCCTGTTCGGACGTTTTACAATAAATAATTTTATCGCCCGATAAACCTTTTTCTTTTGCCCCCCGGGCAATAAAACGGGATAATTTCCCTACGCATACAAGATAATCAACATTCATACCGGCAGACACAGCGCCGATTTCCCTATGCAGCTTATCCGTGTATGTTCCCAACTCAAACATATCACCCAAAACAGCTATCCTGCGCCCGGCCTTAACCGCCTTTAGGCTGGTTAGAGAATCTTTCACTGACTGCGGGTTAGCGTTAAAACAATCGTTAATAACTTTTATATTTCTGATTTTTATAAACTCCGCCCGCATCGGGAGAAATTTAAATTCATCCAGCATAGAAACCGCTTTCCTGCTATCGAGACCGAATACAGCGCAGGAAGCCGCTGCCGCGGCCAAAGCATTATAAATATTTTTATAAAATAAAGTATTTAAACAAACTTTATTCCCGTTTAGGAAAAAATATAAACGGTTATTTTTAAATTCAATGTTTTTAGCCTGAAAATGAGATCTTTTCTCTATACCAAAAGTGACCACTTTTCTTTTAGCTGATATCTTTTTAAATTCAGCAAAATATTTATCATCCCTATTAAAAACGCAAATACCGTCTTTAGGCAGAGATTCAATAAGCTCAGCCTTTTCTTTAAATACTCCCCGCTCTGTTTTTAAACTATCCAGGTGTGTCTTTGATATATTGGTAACAATTCCCGCCTCCGGCCTGGCTATTTTACACAATCTCCGTATGCCGCCAAGGATATTGGTTTCCAGCTCCTGTATAAAGGCTTCTGTCTTACTGTCTATACGCAAAACCGTAAGCGGAACTCCGATAAAATTGTTAAAACTCGCGGCTGAAGCAACCGTGCGAAAAGAATTTCTTAACAAATAAAACATAATTTCTTTAGTCGTAGTTTTTCCGTTAGATCCGGTAATGCCGATAGTCTTAACATTAAACCGCAAACGCCAGTGTGCGGCGATATCGCCTAACGCCTTAAGGGTATCTTTAACCTCTATAACAGGCTTATTGACTTTTACGCGCCTTGAGACAACCGCCGCGGCAGCGCCTTTCGCGAAAGCTTCGCGGATAAAAGAATGTCCGTTAAAAGATGGTCCTTTTAAAGCAATAAATAAATCCCCTCTGTTTATGGCGCGGCTGTCAGTAGAAATTCTTTTGACTTTCGCGCCTAAATTAAGGTTATTTAATAACCTGCCTTTCGTAGCATCGAGGATTTCTTTTATGGTTAGTGCTTTCATTTTTTCCTTTTTCCTTTCTTAAATAATGAGCATTGCGTCGCCAAAACTATAAAATCTGAATTTTTTCTCCAACGCATAGCTGTACGCCGTTCTTATAAATTGCAGGCCGCCGAAAGAAGAAATCAAAACAAGATTTGTTGAACGGGGAAGATGAAAATTAGTAAGAATACAATCTACGATTTTGAACCTATACCCCGGCCGGATAAAAATATTCGCGCTGCCGCTTTGTTTATTTAAACAAAAAACTTCACCATCTTTTTCGGCCGCGCTCTCTAATGCCCTTACCACCGTAGTACCTACGGCAAAAACTCTTCCTCCGCTTGTCCTGGTCTCATTAATTACATCGGCAGTCTCCTGAGAAATAATATAACTTTCTTCATCCATCCTATGCTCATCTATATTCTCAGCTTTTATCGGCCTGAAAGTTCCCATTCCAACATGAAGAGTTAGGTAAGCTATTTTGACGCCTTTAGAGGAAAGCTTACTAAGAAGCTCAGGCGTAAAATGAAATCCCGCGGTAGGCGCGGCAATAGCGCCTTCGATTTCAGCATAAACAGTTTGATACTGGTCGTCATTTCTTAATTCTTCCTTAATATAAGGCGGGGTGGGCATAGAACCGTAAAGACTCATTAATTTTCTTACGTTGGAAGGCGTAAATTCAAGCAGCCAGCTCCCTTTAGAAGTTTTCTCTAAAATCTTCCCCTTGAATTCCTCTTCGCCAAAATAAACACAAGTTCCCTGTTTCAGCCTCTTTGCCGGCTTTGCCAAAACCTCCCATACACCCCGCGGCAATTCTCTAATAAGTAAAAACTCTATTTTGGCGCCGCTCGTCTTTGTAGCAAAAATCCGCGCCGGAATGACCTTTGTATTATTCAAAATCAAACAATCACCATTAGAAATAAAATCAGTTATTTGAGTAAAAACACGCTCTTTTATTGATTTATCCTTACGGTTTAAAACCAAAAGCCCGGAACTATCCCGGGCAGTTAAAGGATGCTGAGCAATACGCGCGTTAGGTAAGGCATAATCAAAATCATTTACCTTCATTAAACAATTAATCTTCAATGTCTTTGCCGGTGAGTAAACGTAAGGCTTGTCTGTATTTTTCTTCTGTTTTCGCGATAACGTTCGGGGGAAGATCCGGGACAGGAGGATTTTTATCCCAATTGATCCTCTCAAGATAATCGCGCACAAACTGTTTATCAAAGCTGGGCTGGGAATGTCCGGGTTCATATTGCGCTTTGGGCCAAAAACGGGAAGAATCAGGAGTTAAAGCTTCATCGATAAGCACAACTTCATTATTGATAAGCCCAAATTCAAATTTTGTATCGGCGATAATAATTCCCCTGACATAAGCATAAATACGGGCGGCTTTATACATCTGAAGACTTATACCCTTTATTTTTTGCACCAATGTATTGCCTAAAAGTTTCTGGGCGCTATTGTAATCAATATTCTCATCATGGCCTTGCTCTTCCTTGGTTGTAGGAGTAAAAATCGGTTCCGGCAGTTTATCGGATTCTCTTAATGTTTCCGGCAAAGATATTCCGCAGATAGAAGAGCTTTTTTGATATTCTTTCCATCCTGAACCAGACAAATATCCTCTCACTATGCACTCTAAAGGAATAGCCCGCGCTTTCTTAACTATCATCGAACGGCCCCTTAAAATATCAGCGTGACTTTTAAGGCTATCAAACTGTGTAAGGTCAAAAGTGACAAAATGATTAGGCACAATAACCCGCGAAAAACTAAACCATAAATAAGAAAGCTGATTCAGCACTTTACCTTTATTGGGAATACCCGTAGGCAAAACACGATCAAAACAGGAGATTCTGTCTGTAGCCACAAAAAGAAGATGTTTATCGTCGAGTTCATAAATATCGCGCACTTTACCGCGTTTTACAAGCTTTAAATCTTCAAATCTTGTATTATATATTATTTTACCACCCATAGACATATTTGATATTGTCTAAATATCTTTTGTTTTTTAAAACTCTAAATTCTAAACTCTAAATCCTAAATAAACACAAAATACAAAATACAAAATCTAAAACCAAAAATATCACTTTGACTTTTCAACAATTGCACCAAATATTTTTGTTAGTTCTGTTGCTTCTTGGATTAATGTTTCCTTTTCTCTAATCCAATCCCTTTTCGGTTCTATAAGTTCAAGCCAATATTTGCTTTCTTTTGCCTCTTTTCTACTTATCTTTATCCTCATTATAAAATCTTTCTTACTTAAAGATTCTTCGGCTTCAATATAATTAGCGCCGACTGATCCAGAGGCTTTAATAAGCTGCCTTGCATCCTCTATGCTAGCTAAAGTCCCCGGCAAATTCTTTACATAATCTCTTATCCTTTTTGCGAATTTCTTAGTTCTTTCTCCTAAATCATACGGTTTTGAGTTTTGAGTTTCAGACATTTTGAGTTTATTTAGAGTTTAGGGTTTAGTGTTTCGGGTTTCCCCCCTTCTTGTATATCCTCTAACTTTTTAGGGTCTATATAATTTCCGTAATTCCTGCTCCATTCTTTTAGCCTGTTTACTTGTTCGTCGAGAACTTTGAAAAGAATTTCCGGACAGTTGTATACATTCTCTTTATAAATATTCACAATCCTTTCTATTTTGGAAAGATTCTCCGGTATTCTTAAAGTAAACTGCTTTGAATAAGTATCTAAAGGGTACTCCTTATCGAGATGCTTTTTAAAAAGATTTTCTAAATCGGCGTAGCGGGGAATAAGTCCTGTAGGAGTTTTGATAATCGCCACATCGCCATGCGCACGCATTTCCATCCACTTAAACCAAATACGTTTATCTTCGATAGCGGACGAATAACGTCCTTGTTCATCCTTAAGGAAATAATTTACAGCGAATATTAAAGGGGTAACTTTTAAGCCTCCGGCGAAACTAATATAATTATTTATATATTTGGCTATGGGGATAGAAAGAAAATCAAGGTTGGACATAAGGTTAAAAGTCCTGACTCCTTCTTTACCTAAGGTAGCGGCTGTGGTCTCCGATTCCAGAGAAGCCCCTATGGTAATTACGCCGTGAACCCAGTCAAAGGACTGCTGCACCGGAGGTAAAGTGTCTGAATCTCTTCCCCCATAGACTATTGCCCCGACCTCAACCCCTTGCGGAGCATCAAGCCTGGCATCACAATTATCCAGTTTGTTAAGTCTGGCTGTATACCGCGCGTTCTTATGGGCGCAAGGAATCTCATCTCCGAGATCATCGATTTTTCCCCGATACCAACTGCCGGAGAAATTAACTCCCCTTGAACAATGTTCCCGCTTATCTCCCAACCAATAAGGAATGCCGTCTTCACTCACCAAAAGATTAGAAAATATGACTTCACCGGGCATTGTTAATGCCTTGCAGATAAGAGGGTCACTTTCAGAGTTTACATCACGTATTATACCGAACAAACCGGATTCAACATTAACCGCGCGGACTTTATCTTTTACCTTTCTTAAATACGCTATATCGTCACCAATAATCGATTCATTTTTCATCATAGCGGTAGATGTCTTGCCGCAGGCGCTGGGATAAGCGCCGCAAAAATAAGTAACCCTGTCATTGTCTCCGTGAACACCCATAACAAACATGTGTTCGGCAAGCCACCCTTCATTAGACGCTTTCCTGATCGCGAGGCGAAGAGCGAGTTTTTTTAAACCAACGGTATTCCCCGCGTACTGGGTATTTGAACTAAAAACAGTATTTTTATCTAAATCTATATAAATCCTTCTTTTGTCAACATTCTTACTCACATTATT
>DAOVKQ010000040.1 GCA_030631705.1 Candidatus Omnitrophota bacterium
TCTTCCATCAATCCCTCCTTTGATTAAATTTTTATCTAACACCCGAACTCAGCGCTTAGAAGTACCGCCCGAAAGGGCAGCGATTACTGAATATAAGACCCATTATTATCCGACTTTTGTCAAATGTCAAGGTCTGGCCCCCTCCATCCCCTCCAGATAACTATCGGCAAGGTAGGAACTCCTGACATAAGGGGCGCTCATAACGTAGCTAAATCCCAGGGAAAGAGCTGCTGCTTTGAAATAATCAAATTTCTCCGGCGGTATGTATTCTTTTACCCCATAGCTGGATAATGACGGAGCCAGATACTGACCGATACTTAAGAAATTACAACCTACAGCTGTTAAATCTTTCAATACCGCTATAACTTCTGCATCGGTTTCTCCCAGCCCAAGCATAATGCCTGATTTTACAAAAATGTCGCGGCCCGATTTTTTGAGAATTTCCAATACATTTAACGACCCCTGATAGCTGCTTTGCGGCCGGATACGGCTATAGAGAGAGGGAACCGTTTCCACATTATGAGCTATTATATCGGCATCGGAGACCGATACCATTTTGATCAATTCGACATCACCCGAGAAATCAGGAATGAGCGCTTCTATCTTTTTTACAAAGGAAAGCTCTTTAATCCGGTAGACAGTCTTTAAAAACATTTCCGCTCCTCCGTCACTCAAATCATCACGGCTGGGACTGGTGATAACTACATATTTTAATCCAAGCCTGTCGACAGCTTGTTTTATCCTCAACGGCTCGTTGTTATCCGGCGGCAACGGATGCCCTGTTTTGACCGCGCAGAATTTACAGCTTCGCGTGCAAATATCACCTAAAATCATAAATGTAGCGACTCCTTTATTAAAACACTCTGAGATATTCGGACAACGGGCCTCCCGGCATACTGTGTTAAGTTTAAGACCGTTAAGCAAAATTTTCATCTTGCGGCAAGAGACAAGATCTATTTTTTTATCCAACCATTGCTTTCGCATCATCGTTAAAATTCCAGCTTTGCGACAAATATTTATTCTCCATCAACTGCTCAAGACATCCACGTTCTTCTATATCTAAATCTCCTAAGTTAAACTTTATACCGAATCGCTTTGCAAAACTGTCTTTAAGAATATCACAAAGATACGAGTAACAAAGTTCGTCATTAACCAAAACATCAAGGGACGCCGTCCTGGTCAAAGCATCCCGATTAAGCCCCTTAATCAGTTTGAATATAATTTCCCAATCAAGCCGCGCAGGAATCGACCCATGCTGAAAGATAACATCTTTGGAAATACGCTGGGCATTTCCGCCAATCTTTTTACCCCCGGCTATAATGTCAAACTGTTCCCTGCCAAAAAAACAGAAATTATCCGCTCCACTATTTTTATCCTTGAGAATATCGCCGGCAAAACAAGCCTCTATACCGAGATGCCTGTAAAAATCCAGTAAAAAACTGTTTAAAACCTTATAAGAATCTTTAATTTTTCCCGGCAAGTCCAAATCCTCTCTTGAGCAGACTAAACTATAGGTCAATTCGTAATGATGGAATATCGCGGCTCCGCCGGTAATACGGCGAACAATGCCTATTTTTTTTCGATAACAATCATTGATATTAAGCACTGCCGTTGCGCGTTGGGAATAGCCTAAGGAAACAAAAGGATTCATCCAGCTATAAATCCGTAAAGTAGGCACTTTCTTCCTCCGGTATAAAAGGAACAAGGCTTCATCTTTAGCCATGTTATAAAAACCGTCTAAAGAATCGTCTAATATTATCCGCCAGTTTTTTTCCATCTTAAATCAGGGGACCGCGCCGCGGCGGTTTCGTCAACGCGCCGCACAGGAGTAGTAAAAGGGGCATACTTAAATTTTTGAGGAGAAAATTGAATTTCACTATTAATTTCCTTCATAGCCGAGATAAAATGGTCCAGAGTCTCCTTGCTTTCTGTTTCAGTAGGTTCAACCATCAAAGCCTCTTTTACAATAAGAGGAAAATAGATGGTCGGAGGATGGATTCCGAAATCAATAAGCCGCTTGGCAATTTCTAACACGCTTACACCGTTATCTCTCTGGTGTTCACAGGAAAAAACCACTTCGTGCATGCAAGCCTTCAAAGATACCGCTTTATAATGATTTTTTAGCTTCTCTTTTATGTAACGGGCGTTTAATACCGAATTTTCAGCCACCCTCTTTAATCCTTGACGCCCTAAACGCAAAATATATGCATAAGCTTTAACCAAAACCAAGAAATTACCGTAGAATGCCTTTACCCTTCCGATAGTATTTCTAAGCTCATAATTAAAGAAATATACATCGTTTTTCTTATCTACAACGGGAACGGGCAGGAATTCTTTAAGCTTATCAATAACTCCTAATGCCCCAACCCCCGGACCGCCGCTTCCATGAGGAGTAGAAAAAGTTTTATGCAAATTAAGATGTATTACATCAAACCCCATGCTAAAAGGATCAACAACCCCCATCAAAGGATTAAAGTTCGCACCGTCGTAATATAGAAAGGCTTTCTTCTTGTGAAGAATATCGCTTATATCAAGTATACGCTCTTCAAACAACCCTAAAGTGTTAGGATTGGTCAACATTATTGCCGCAGTATCATCATCAACAACCTTGCTTAGCTCATCAACATCGACTAAACCTTCGGGAGTACTTTTTACCACCACTACATCATATCCGCACATGCTGGCGGTAGCGGGATTGGTTCCATGAGCAGAATCAGGAATAATAACTTTACTACGGCTATTTTTATTCAAATTATGATAAGCTCTGATAATAAGCAAACCGGCAAGCTCTGCCTGGGCTCCGGCAGCGGCTTGAAAACTAAATCGCGACATGCCTGTAACGGCGCAAAGAACTTTTCCCAAATCATAAACCAATTTAAGCGCTCCTTGCACCAAATCCTGGTCCTGGTAAGGATGTATTGAACCAAATTCTTTTATGCCGGCTAAATCCTCATTTAATTTAGGATTATATTTCATAGTACAAGACCCTAAAGGATAAAAATTAGCATCAACTGAAAAGTTCAGCTTGCTTAAATTAATATAGTGACGGACCACATCAAGCTCGCCCAATGAAGGAAATTCCAATCGTTCACGCAGGAACCTGGCAGGAATAAACTGTTTTATATCTTCAAACGAAACGCCGCATTCGTTTAAAAAACTGCTTTTTCGTCCCGGGACCGATTTATTAAAAATAATCTCTCTATTCATCTATGGGTTTATTAAATTTTCAACAAATTTATCAATATCATCTTTACTTTTTTTCTCGGTACAAGCGCTTAAAATATGATTTTTAAGATTGGGGTAAAAATTATCAAGAGCAAGACCGGCAATTATCTTATTTTGTTTAAGTTTCGCGAGAATGCCGGCAGATGGTTCTATCTGCCAAACAAATTCGTTGAAAAACCTCTCACCAAACGGCAGTTTCACCTTATGGGTCTGTTTTAACTTGCTATAAAGATAGTGAGCCATGGCTGTAGAACGTAAAGCAACATTCTGCAAGCCGTCTTTACCCATCAAAGAAAGGTAAATTGCTGCTCCGACAGCATTCAGCGACTGATTCGAACAAATATTACTAGTCGCTCTCTGGCGCCTTATGTGCTGCTCCCTGGTCTGAAGCGTAAGACAAAAAGCAAAAGCCCCGTCAGCATCTTTGGTCTTACCGGCTATCCTGCCGGGAATCTGACGCGTGTATTTTTCTTTTGTCGCCAAAAAGCCAAATGTAGGACCGCCAAAATTCATTCCTCCGCCAAAGGGCTGTCCATCACCGCAGACAATATCAACGCCTAAATCCGCCGGCTGTTTTAGAATCGACAAAGACATCGGATTAGCGGTTAAAACAAAAACCGCACCTTTGGCCTTAGCAAAACGTCCTATTTCTTCCAGGTCTTCAATCAAGCCGAAGAAATTCGGGCTTTGGACCACAATACACGCTGTATCTTCATCAATTTCTTTTTTTAAAAAATCAAAATCGATTAAACCGTCAGGGCAAAAACCCACCTCGTTTATTGAACAATCAACGCCGGACAAATAAGTACGCACTGTCTTTCTGTATTCCGGATGAGTAGTTTCGGAAACTATAACTTTATTTCTCTTTGTTATCCGTAAGGCCATTAATACCGCTTCGGACAGACTGCTCGCCCCGTCATACAACGAGGCATTAGAAACATCCATTCCCGTCAGCAAACAGATAAAGGTTTGATATTCGTATATCGCCTGCAATACCCCTTGAGAACACTCCGGCTGATAAGGAGTATACGGCGTATAAAATTCTGTTCGATAAAGTATATGGTTTAATGCCGAAGGAATGTAATGATCGTATATGCCGGCCCCAAGGAATGAATTAAAGTTTTCAATACTACTATTCTGCTTTGCCAAACTCTCAATATAACTCTTAACTTCTGCTTCGCTTAATCCTGACGCTATGTCCGGATTGCCTGTACGAACCTCCTGGGGTAAATGACCATAAAGTTCATCCAGGGAAGAAAGACCCAACTCATTAAGCATCTCTTTAATCTGTGCGGATGTATTTAAAATATAAGGCATAAGTGTAACTTCTGATTAAATCTAATTAGCAATCTATTTTATTTATTTTCTTTTCCTATAAAATCTTTATAAGCGTCTTCATCCAACAGGCTTTGAAGCTGAGAAACATCCCTGATGCGGACCTTAACCATCCACCCTTGACTCTGAGGGCTTTCATTTACCAATTGGGGATTATCCGATAAAGCGGCGTTTAGTTCAAGAACTTCTCCCGACAAGGGAGCATAAACCTCGGCTGCCGCTTTAGTGGATTCAATAGTAGCGAATTGTTGCCCCTGAATTAAATTATCTCCTGCCTCGGGAAGTTCAACAAATACAATGTCACCAAGCTCTTTCTGCGCATAATCCGTTATGCCTATGGTAGCTGTGTTTTCTTCAATCCTTATCCATTCATGACTTTTGGTAAACTTCACTTCCATGCTAACCTCCTCAATGAACCCAGGTTCTGTCAAAACTATAAACTACAATACACAATAGACAATACCGAAATTACAAACAAGAAATCTTATGCCGATTTATCAATGATTGATGTAAATATATTCTCTCCTCTAAATTATAAGACTTTATTTGATCCTTAGCCATTATTTTGTTTATTGTATATTTGGTATTGTGTATTGTTTGTAATTTGGAATTTGTAATTTAAAGTCATAGCCTGATTATTGGATTCCTGCTTTGTATTTTGAATTTCAGACATTTTGAGTTTATTTAGAGTTTAGGATTTAGGGTTTTCCTTAATATTCTTTTGATAAAACACATTACTTATTGCTACCGTTTCTTACCCGGATAGGCACAAAAGGAAAAGACACAATGCGCGCGCGACATAATTTATTACGTATTCCAATATTGATTGCCGTACCAATATTTGTAAAATCAATGTCTACATAAGCCATGCCGATAAATTTATTTAGATTCGGAGAATATGTGCCACTGGTTACCTTCCCGATCACAGCATGCGAATTATACACTGAATAACCACAACGGGCAACCCCCTTGTCTTGCATAATAAATCCTATTCTTTTCCTGCTAAGCCTGCCTTTCACCTCGAGAATTTTGTCTTTACCTATAAAATTGTGCTCTTTCCCCTTAATGACCCAGCCTAAGGATGCCTCGATAATATTTGTGGTCTCGTCTATATCATTTCCATACAAAGGATATCCGGCTTCAATGCGCAATATATCTCTCGCCCCTAATCCTGCCGGAACAAGAGAGAATTCATTCCCTTCATTTACGATTAAATTCCACAAAGAACAAGCATTCTCCCAGGCACAATAGATTTCATATCCTTTTTCTCCTGTATATCCGCTGCGGGAAATTAAACATATAATTCCTTTTATTTCTTTACGTATAAAATGTAAATAATCAAAACCATCTAAAGAAAAACCAACGGCTTGCTCCAGTAACTTTTGTGATTTAGGGCCTTGCAGGGATAACAGGGCTGTATTTGCGCTTTCATCACTAATGTCTACTCCGGAGGTTTTATTTGAATCAAGCCACTCAAGAACCTTGTCTTTTCTGGAGGCATTCACCACACAAAGAAAAGAATCATCAAACTTATACATCATGAAGTCATCAATGACAGCACCTTGATGGTTAGTGAAAAGATTGTATTGCATCGCCAAAGGTTTAAGGCGCGACATATCATTCGGGGTCAAAAACTGCAAAAACTGTTCAGCTTTAGATCCGGATATCCTTATCTGACCCATATGGGAAGTATCAAACAATACGCAATCCGAACGGGCTGCTACTGCTTCTTTCAAACTACCCTGATACTCAAGGGGAAGCCGCCAGCCGAAGAAATCTATCATTCGTGCGCCATATTTACAATGAATATCAAAAAAAGGAGTCTGTTTAATATTAGACATTTGGACA
>DAOVKQ010000007.1 GCA_030631705.1 Candidatus Omnitrophota bacterium
AATCACTATCATAGGTATATTCGATATAATTGCTGCTCCACACAGGATTAGGCGCGCTGTAGCCGCAATAAGTACGGAATTTAACATGTGACGCCGACGGACTGTTAGTTTTAATTTCAACGGCTGTGGTCTTACGGATATCTCTCACTATCCAGCCTAAGGCCCGCCTTGTACTTTCCTGAAGTTCGAACTTCTTTCTACTGATACTGTTAGAAATATACCCTGTGTTTAATACTACCAATAAAGAAGACAAAACGCCTCCCAAAATAACCATAACTATAATTACCTCGATAATATTCATCCCCTTTCTCTTACTGGGCAATCTTGGTGATAAGGGAAAAAGTTTTTGTCTGGCTTCTTTCAGTCCAGCTAACATCTACTGTTACCTCCGTTAATGAACCTGTTTCGTTGGTAGTTACCGCGACTGCCTCGCTATTAAGATTGGTAAAGGTCGCGGGAGTATAATCATCTATAGCAGAATAATCCAAATCTTTTATCTGTTCCAATACATGCTGGGCATCAGTACAGGCAGTAATTCTATTACTGTTGGACTCACTTAAGAACTTACAGGAAACAGTAACAAAAAGCAGGGTTACTATTGCCGGCAGTAGTATTGCTACCGCCAGCATTACTTCTAATAAGGTAAATGATTTATGTTTGATAAACATCTCTTAATCCTTAGCCCCCGCAAGATGACGAAGAAAATACTCCTCCTGTAGTTACTTTATAATTCTTGGAACCGGTGCTTCCGCAAGACGATGGTGACGCTGTTATGCTATAAGCGGCTGCAGTAAACGTACCGTAAGCATAAGTATACCCTTCAATGGTCTTGCCTTTAAATGCCTGATTCAAATAAGGAGGTGTAGTGCCTGTAAGCTGAGCCTCGGCAGTTGGATAACTTCCATTATTTGCCGCGGCATAATTTTCAAATGCCGCGGCAATTATTTTAATATTAGCCCCGGCAGCATTCTCTTTGGCACTCATGGAAATCCGGGATACAGTAGGAATAGTGAGCGCCGCCAATATGCCGATAATAACCATAACCATTATCAACTCTATTATCGTAAATCCTTTTTTCACTTTTACCTCCTTAATGAGACTTACGTTTTCTCAAAGGAAAACGCCCGGTTTCTGCATCCAATTCATTGATAGCATACCATAAGCGAATTGTCAATCTGCCATGGTTCGAACCGGTTACTTTCCTAATATTGCCTGTGATATATTCAAGATTGGCAAAAACAAGGCAATAACAATACCACCGACAATAATACCTACAAGCACTATAAGCATCGGCTCAATTATACTGGCAAGCCCGGAGATAACCGCGTCAGTCTGTTCTTCATAAAACTGGGCAATCTTTGAAAGCATGTGTTCCAGCTTTCCGGTCCTTTCGCCTACGGCAAGCATTTTTACTACCATAGGGGGAAACACTCCGCTTTCTTCTAACGGCTGGGATATAGGAACACCTTCCTGCACTGATTTTTTTGCTTTAAGAACTACTTCTTCTATTATTTTGTTGCCGCTTGTCTTGCCTACAATATCGAGGGCATTTGTAATATTTACTCCGCTTTTGACTAAGGTAGCAAATGTCCGGGAAAATTTAGCAATGCTTACTTTTCTAAATACGTCGCCTAACACCGGAAGTGAAAGTAAAAAAATATGAAAATACCTTTTCCCGCCGGGGGTGGAAATATATTTCTTAATAAGACTTATCACTCCGGCAATGCCCAAAATTACCAATAGGAAATATTTTTTCAATATCTCTGAAAAAGTCATCAATATTTGTGTAGGAAGAGGCAACGGCGCGCCTAAACTATCATATAAAGATTTAAAAGTAGGTATAATCTTAAGAAGCAAAAAAGTGGTCATTATTATAGTCATTATTAATATTACTACGGGATAAATAAGGCTGGAGATGATTTTTTTCTTTAACGCGCTCGTTTTTTCTAAATAGATCGACAGCCTTTCTAGAATCTGAGGTAAATTCCCTGAAGTTTCCGCCGCTTCCACCATGCTTACATATATTTCGGGAAAAACTTTTGGATGTTTTTCTAAGCTGGAGGCAAACGAGACACCTTCAGTCAAATCCTTATAAATATTGGCAATCACTCCTTTAAAATAAGGGTTGGTTACCTGCTGCACTAAAATATCCAAAGAAGCAACTATAGGGACTCCGCTCTCAATCAAAGTTGTAAGCTGACGGGAAAATATGACTAATTCATCGGTTTTGACTTTTCCTCTCGCGCGGGAAACTTTTTTAAGCTTCTCTTGTTTCAAGGAAAGAATTACGTTCCCCTGGGAGTGAAGATATTCCAGGGCTTTATCTTTGGAATCGGCCTCAAGCGTACCTTTAAGCGCTTTGCCTTCCTTTGTCTTTATATTATAAGAAAAAATTCCCATATTAGTAAATTTCGCATTTTTCTTTCATCCTGTTACCCTCAAAACTTCTTCCAGGCTGGTTACACCGTTAAGACATTTATCAAAACCGTCCTCTTTTAAAAAAGTAAATTCTTTATTTTCTTTAGCATATTTAATAATATCCTCTTCAGCGGCTTGCTTTATTATCATTTCTTTTATGACATCATCTATCAATAATACTTCAAGCAAGGCAATCCTGCCTCTATATCCTGTTTTATTACAATAAGCGCAGCCTTTTGTTTTATAGAATTCATTCCCCAATGTAACAGGAAAATTCATTTTCTTAAGCAACTCTTCTTTTATTTTATACTTTATTCTGCATTTGGGACAGAGTTTTCTTACTAATCTTTGCGCCGTTGCGGCAATCAAAGAAGAAGCCAGTAAAAACGGTTCGATGTGCATATCAACCAGACGGGTTATTGCTCCTGCCGAACTATTGGTGTGAAGGGTAGAAAATATTAATTCTCCGGTTAAAGAGGCTTTAATGGCAATGTCGGCAGTTTCTGAATCCCTGATTTCTCCTACCATAATTACGTCCGGGGACTGACGCAGCACAGTGCGCAGACAGGAAGCAAAACCAAGTCCGATTTCAGGCTTTACCTGAATCTGGGTAATACCTTCTATCTGATACTCTACCGGATTCTCGATAGTGATTATATTTTTATCGGCTGTATTAAGCTGGGTTATAACTGAATATAGAGTGGTAGACTTTCCGCTGCCGGTAGGGCCGGTAACTAAAATTATTCCAAAAGGAGCGCTTAAAGCCTGTTCAAATAATTTTAGAGGGACATCGGAAAATCCCAGTTTTTTAGTTCCTATAGACAGGGTGCTTCTGTCTAAAATGCGTAAAACAATTTTTTCTCCGAAATTCGTAGGCAAACTTGAAACCCTGAAATCTATCTCCCTTTCCTCAAGCTTTATCTTAAACCTGCCGTCCTGAGGAATCCGGAATTCAGTTATATTCAGGGAAGCCATAATTTTCAGCCTTGCCAGAATAGCGCTTTGATTTTTTTTAGGAAGGGTTAAACCATGACGTAATACCCCGTCAATTCTGTACCTTACGGATAAATTATCCTGCATGGGTTCTATATGAATATCGGAGCTTCTTCTTTTTAAACCTTCATATATAATTAAATCAACCACCCTTACAATCGGAGCCCTTTTACTTTCTTTAAGCATCTCCTCCAAATCATGACCGTCTTTATAGCTTACCTCTTTCACTGATAAATCCTCTTCATCCTTATCGGCCAAAAAAGCTAATTTTTCTCCTTCGGAATACAGCTCATTTAATACCTTCTCAATCTTGTCTTCATTGGAAAGCACCAAACCTATCTTGTTGAAACTACAAGCTATGTTTATATCATCCAGCGCTATTATATCCAGTGGATTTGCCGTAGCTAATGTCAGGACATTGCCCATCTTAGAAATAGGCAAAAGTTTATACTTAAAAGCTAATTGTTTAGGCAGAAGCTTTTTATTTTCCGAAGAAAACCTATATTTATCGAGGTCAAGGTAAGGGATTTTGTATTCTTTAGAAAATATAAGAAGAATATCTTCCCTACTTACAATGTTATCGCGGATCAAAGCTTCTTTAAAATCATTAAAGTTAGGATAGTTCCCGCTTATCTCATCCAAAACCTTCCTGTCGGCATTGCCTTTAAGCAAAATGTTTCTTATTATTCTCTCTTTTAACGATTCCATACCTATTTATTATCCTCCAGAGTAGCTCTTAAAACCTCCTCCAAACTGGTAATCCCTTTTTCTACGTTTAATATTCCCTGTTCACGCAAAGATAACATTCCCCGCTCTCTTGCTGCCCTCCTGATTTTATTTTCATCACCGGATATATTGATTAGCCTTCTAATTTCCGAATCTATATGCAGGTATTCACCCAAGGCGATTCTGCCTTTATAGCCCTGATAAGAACAAGCTTTACATCCTTTAGGTTTAAATATAACAGCGTCTTTCGACATATTATACCTTTTTTTTATATCGCTGCTTATGTTATTTACCTCTTTACATTTAAGGCACAATTTCCTGACTAATCTTTGGGCCAAAATACCTATAAGAGTAGATGAAAGCAAAAATGGTTCTACCTTCATATTTATAAGGCGGGTAATCGAACCGGGAGCAGTCGTGGTATGCAGCGTAGACAAAACAAAATGGCCCGTTAAGGCAGCTTTTATGGCAATATCCACCGTATCAAAATCTCGTATCTCCCCTATCATTATAATATCGGGATCCTGGCGCAGAATGGAGCGTAACGACGAGGCAAAAGTTAAATCAACTTCATAATTTACGTTTACCTGGTTTATACCTTCAAATTGATATTCAATAGGGTCCTCGACCGTAATTATATTCTTCTCGGGACTATAAATATGTTTTAATATAGAGTAAAGTGTTGTGGTTTTGCCGCATCCCGTGGGACCGCATACAAGAATCATTCCATAAGAAGAAGCTGAATCCTTCTTGAGGGAACTGTTTTGTCTCTCTTCAAAACCTAAGCTGTCTAAATTAAGCAACACTTGAGTTTTATCCAACACCCTTAAGGCCGCCTTTTCTCCCGAGGTTGAAGGAAGAATTGATATACGAAAATCAATATTCCTGTTTAATATATTAAGACAGAACCGGCCCTCTTGCGGAAGCCTGTGCTCAGTAATATTCATACTAGCCATAACTTTTACGCGTGAAATAACAAAATTATGCATTTTCCTGGGAAATGTATCGGCTTCCCTTAAGATGCCGTCAATACGGTAACGCACACGTGACGCGTCAGCTAAAGGCTCGATTAAAATATCCGATGCCCCCTCCTCTACTGCTTTTTTTAAAATATAATTGGCAAGTTTTATTATTGGCGCTTCCTCTATAGAACGCAAAATATCTTCATCTTTAATTTCTTCCTCTTTTTCTTCAATCACCTCAATAGTTGCGGCTTTTGAACCCTGCATTATTTCTTCGACAGCTGTAGTAACCGATTCCTTATAATGAATATCTAATGCCTGTTTAATTTCTGAACGGGAAGCAATAACCGGATTTATCTCGCAGCCGGTTATTCTTTCCAAATCCTCAAAGACCAAAACATTTAGAGGGTCAGTTAATGCCACGGTAAGAGTATTCCCTATCTTACCTACAGGAAGAACCATATACTTCCTTGCCACATTCTTGGGAATAAGCTTAAGCACTTCAGGGGAAGCTTTTAGATTTAAAACTTTTATGGGGGGGATGGATAAATAAGTAGAAAGAAATATCATTAGATCGCGTTCGTCTACATATCCTAGATTTACCAAGATGTCATTGAAAGAACCTCCTTTTTCTATATGCAATTGGCGCGTATTAACCAGCTGCTCTTGAGTAATTAATCCTTTTTCTACCAGAAGTTTAGTGAAATCCTTTTTACCCTCATTCATTTTATTATTGGTTTTCAAGGTGTCATTGTCCGGTTTAACCGGATAATCCAGATATTCTGGATTCCCGCTCCTCGCTTTCGCGGGAATGACAGTAATCTTAATTTACACAATTTTTAGCATATCACCTAATTTTATAATTCTATTTGACGTAAAAGTTATGCTGGGTGAAGTTCCCGGGATATTTTTAAAACGCCTCTCCTCCCCCGTAGCATTGATTTATGGCATTGCGGATATCGGAAGGCGTACTGATAAAAATCTGCACGCTTAAAGAAGTGATACGCTCTAAATGACTAATTGCTTCTGTATTAAGGGGATTAGCCATAGCAATAATTAAGGTATCCGCGACTTTATCTATAGGGAGAAAACAGTAATTTTTAACAACCTCTTTGGGAACCAAACTGGTTAACTCCTTCGGTATATCGTAATTCTCCAAAGGAATATAGGGAAACCCGTACTGAAAGGAGATGCACTGGGTAATCTCTTCTTCTGTAGCATACTCTAATTTGACAACAATCTCTCCGATGAGCCCTCCTTGTTCGCGCTGACGGCTCAAGGCATCATTTAACTGTTGTGCCGTTATGATATCGTTCTCAACAAGAATTTCTCCGAGTAATTTCTCTACTTTTTTCTTTTTTGGAAGCATAGTCTTACTATAAAAATCAATAAACTCTATATAGACTTATCGCCTTCGGGCTCTCCTTCACTTATAGAAACCACCGTATATATGCTTTTAATAACATCTTTAATCCGTATAGGTTTAATTATATAATAATCTGCCTTGAAAGAATAACTTTTTTTTATATCCTCCATCTCATTTTTGGCGGAAATTATTATTACCGGGGTATCTGCTTTTTCTTCGTCTCTCAACCAATTCAAAACTTTCCATCCGCTCAAATTAGGCATCACTAAATCAAGAAGAATAACATCGGGACGTTCTTCTAATATCTTCGACTTGGCTTCGTTACCGTCAAAGGCAACAACAACATCAAAGCCTTCCCTTGTTAACGCCTTTTTAAGAAGGGTAACAACTTCCTTTTCGTCATCGGCAATGAGAATCTTTTTGCAAACCATGGAATTAACCTCTATTTTTGTGAAAAGAGCTCTTTACAATATCTATCATCTCTCCTATAAAATCCTTTTCTGCCGCGGCTAATTTTAAATGATGCTTTAGGAGAAGATCGAGATTCTTAGGTGCTGATTTTAATTCTTTCTCTTTATTGAAAAGCCACTTTTTTACATTTTCTAAAAACCTCAAACGCAGGCGCAACAAAGGAAGAATATCTTCACCTCTAAGAAAAGAAATAAAATAAAGGGCAATATCCGATTCAATAAACGGTCTTTTCTGGGACAAAAGAGACTGTCTGAAAAGCTTAAAGAATTCCTTTTCCCCCTGGGGAGTAATGGAATAGATATATTTTTTCAGATGACCCTTTATTTTCAGCTCTTTTTTTCTTATAAGACCCTCTTTTTCCATTTTTTTCAAAGGATAATAAATGGATCTGTTTTCTATCTCGGAAAATAGTCCTAACTCTTTATCTATTGACTTTTTAATATCATATCCGGATGCAGAATCTTTCTTAAGAAACCCCAATACGATCAGCTTCTGAATCATTCTTTAAAAATACCTATCCTTCTGAATTTCTTATATCGCCGGGAAATAAGCTCTGTAAGGGATAAAGAAGAAACTTCACTTAAGCTTTTGAGAATCGCGCTTTTTACGTTTACTGATGATCGTTCATAATCACGATGGGCTCCCCCTTCCGGTTCGGGTATAATTTCATCGACTATCCCTAATTTTAACAAATCATCTCCGCCTAATTTAAGAACTTCTGCCGCACGATAAGCCATCTTAGCGTCCCGCCATAATATTGCCGCGCAGCCTTCAGGAGAAATAACCGAATAATAGGCATACTGCATGATTAATATTTTATCTCCCACGCCAATCCCGAGAGCGCCGCCGCTGCCGCCTTCACCGATAATAACAATAATAATCGGCACTTTCAGTTCAAACATATCTCTTATATTCCCGGCAATCGCAAGAGCCTGGCCCCTTTCTTCCGCGCCGATTCCGGGATAGGCTCCGCGGGTATCAATAAACGATATTATGGGCATAGAAAAGCGTTCCGCTAATTTCATAATACGAATTGCCTTTCTATAGCCTTCAGGATGAGCACAGCCGAAATTCCTTTGGAGGTTATCCTCTGTATCTTTTCCTCTCTGATGCCCGACGATAACTATTTTTTTACCGTCTATCCTGGCAAACCCACAAACCATTGCTTTATCATTGCTATAAAGGCGATCTCCGCAAATTTCTATAAAATCTTCTGTCATTAGACTCATATAGTCTAAAGTGGTCGGCCTTTGAATATGGCGGGTAATCTGAATTTTCTGCCAGGGAGTAAGTTTGGAATAAATTTCTTTTTTTAATTTCTTTAACTTCTTCTCTAAATTATTTACTTCGCTGGATAAATCCAATTGTTTGTTTTCAGAGAAAGATTTTAACCCTTTTATTTGATTCTCTAATTCTGCGATTGGTTTTTCAAAATCCCAGGCTTGTAACATAATCTATTACCCCAAACTTTTGGTTATTATGCTGAACATAAACGGATTTGTCTATGGTTAATCAACGATTTCAACTTCTGTCTCTGCCGGTATGATATCAAAAAGATCCTCCACTTCCTCATTCTTCATCCGTACACATCCTTGAGTAACCTGTTTACCCATTTCGTTTATGTTTCTGTTACCGTGTATACCATAACCTTCAATATTCAGCCCCATCCATCGCGACCCCAGAATATTCTCCGGACTATCCGGAGAAACCACTGCTCCTGTTCTAAACCAGGTGGGATTTTCCAATTTTTCATTTGTAATCTTAAACTTACCTACAGGAGTGGAATTATCTTTTCCCGTAGATACAACATAAGCCTTAATTACTTTACCGCTTCTTTTTAAAAAAAGAATATTCTGAGACTTATCGACGACTATAGAAAATCTACAAGTATTGACTTTCAATTCGTCGCCGGGCCTGATAATATCCGTAGTCAAACCATTTGACCTTTTAATAAGCGCGACTGTTGTCCCAAACTTCTTTGCAATCCTGCTGAGGACATCTCCCGGTTCTACGGTATATTTGACACTACATTCGTCGATAATAGGAGAAAACAATATAGCTATATTTAACTGCTCTATTTTTTTCTTAATTTTCTCTAAAACCCTAAGATTGCCCGTCTCTTCCATAACCTTGTTGTAAATATCACGGGCAGCTACCAGGTCGCCTTCAACCAGTTTAGCTTTTGCCTGATTAAGCAAATTTTTCCCGGCAATTTCATTAGAACGCGGTTTATTCTTGATCGAAAACAAATTGACTAACAAAAAAACCACCCCCGTCAACAATACAACAGCTACCAATGAAATTATTCTTTTCTTTCTCAACAGAACCTCCTCGTATAATATGCTTATCAGCAGTATTAAATTACAAGATGAGTCCAAAAACTCTACTTATAAAAAGTCAAAAAAACGGATATGCCAATCATTATCCCGGCAAAAACTTCTACCGGTGTATGACCTACTAATTCTTTCAATTTATGCTCTTCCACTTTCTTCTTATGGTGGATATCATCCATAATTTTATTGAGAATCCCGGCCTGTACCCCTATGGAACGACGCCAGGTCTGAGCATCAAACATAGTTATAAGCGCCAAAACCGAGGCTAAAGCAAAGGTTGCAGAAGAGAACCCCAGCTCTTTGCCTAAAGAAAGAGCAAGAGCAACAACCGCTGCGCTGTGAGCCGAAGGCATCCCTCCTGTTCTTAAAATCCAATAAAAATTAAATTTCTTGCCCTGAATTAAGCCGATAATTGTCTTTATTCCTTGAGCTATGGCCCAGCTTAAAACAGTAATCCATAACGCTTTATTTGTAACTATCCCCAACCAAAAGTTGCTCATACAATATCATATTATACGGTTACGATTAAGCCTAATCAAGACAAATAGCTCCCTGTAATTACCCGGCAAAAAATGGGTCATTCTTAATTAAGTTGAATAGGTTTCTATAACTTAATGATTTGCAAGTTATTAGAACAAATTAAGAATGCCCCATGATCAGGTTCTTTCGTCCAATTTAGACAAGAAAGAATCCAAAAAAGCCTATTACCTCTCTTATACGGGTGCAATTATACTATAAAAACCTCTTCTTTAGAAGAGAAACTTACCTCCCCAAACTCATTATTCTATTGAAAATCTTCTCTTAAGGAGATACAATTTTTATGGACCAATTTAAACAAGTGGCAGTAATAAAGTTATTGCGGTAGAATATTTTAGTCATATGGAATCAAATATTTCAGTATATCTCATAGCGGGTATTATCGGCGGCGCTGCTGCTTTATTGCTTGGTTACTTTGCACACATACAATCCCAAGGTAACGCGGGCATGGGCAGAAAGACAAAAGGAAAAGATGACTTCATTTCCCCCTACCCAAAAAATCAATCTTTAGAAAATACTATATATGAAGAAATAGGCAACGTGGTAGGATCTAAGGAACTCTCTCAAGAAATAAGCGCTAAGGTTTCCGACATTTTCAATAAAGAACTGGAGAAAAAAATAACCTTTACAACCGATGAACTGGATAAAAAATATAATTCGATTATTGAGGAAAAAAAACATAATGAAGAAATCGCTATAAACAAATATAAAAAAACTCTTGTTGAGAAAAAAGATACCGAAGCTGTGATAAAAAGTATTGCCGAAGGCTTAGTAGTTGTAAACGCCGAGGGCAAGGTCGTAATGATGAACCCGGCGGCGGAAAAGCTGCTGGATGCGCCAAAGAAAGACAAAATCGGGAAAAACATCTTAGAAGACCTTAAAGAAGAAGAAATCATTTCTTTTGTTAAGGATTCTTCGGCGGATGAACGGAAAGAAATAGAGGTAATCAGCAAAAATGACGAAACAAAGAAAATACTCCAGGCAAGCAGCGCAGTTATAGAAGATGAAAACGGTAAAACAATCGGCATGGTATCTATGTTAAGCGATATCACAAAACAAAAAGAATTAGATCGGATGAAAGCTAATTTTATTGCCAGTGTCAGCCATGAATTGCGCACGCCCCTGGTCGCTATGGACAAATCAATTGCCCTTCTTTTAAGCAAAACCGCCGGACCCGTATCTGAAATCCAGGAACAATTCCTTTCTATCGCTTCGCGGAACTTAAAAAGACTCTCCCGCCTGATTGACGATTTACTTGATTTATCCAAAATGGAAGCCAGAAAAATGAAAGTAGAATACCAACAAACATCAATTGATAAAATTATCGATGAAGTCATGGCAACCTTCAATACATGGGCAGAAACAAAATCCATTAAGCTCGAAAAAAGAATAGACAATAATATGCCCGCCATTAATCTTGACCAAGCAAGAATGATTCAAGTTTTTAACAATCTTATCAGCAACGCTATAAAATTCACTCCTAAAGGAGGTAAGATCGGCATTGAGGCGCATTTTCTAAAAAATATGCAACAAATAAAAGTAAGCGTGGATGACAGCGGGATAGGTATACCCAAAGATGACCTGGAAAAAATATTCGATAAATTTTATCAAACCGGAGAAAGAGAAACAGCTGATATAAACGGAACCGGGCTGGGTTTATCAATAGTTAAAGAAATCATTGAGCTTCATGGCGGCAAAATATGGGTAGAAAGTGAAAAAGGACAGGGAGCAAAATTTATTTTTACATTACCATTAATTAATAAATAAGG
>DAOVKQ010000054.1 GCA_030631705.1 Candidatus Omnitrophota bacterium
GGATTTGGTTATACTATCCTTGAGGCATTCCTCAAGGGGGTTGCCGTTGTAGGGTTCTCTACCGGGGGGATAAAAGAAATAATCCGCGATAAAGAAGAAGGAATTCTTTTCTATGAGTATAGGCCGGAGGCTTTGGCAAACGCATTAAGGCGTTTAATCGCTGACAATACTCTTAAAGATAAGATTATAGAGAAAGCGAATATACGGTTAAAAGATTTCTCTCTTGAGAGTATGGCTTGCGGTACAAAAGCAGTTTATGAGGAGGCGCTGCAATTGTGAAAAAGAAGCTGTTACTTTTTCTATTTTGTTTCCTTTTTGTATTATTCGCTTTCTGGGGCTGGCTTTATTTTAATTATTCTGTTCCTATTTTTATGTATCATTCTTTCGATGCCAGTCTTATCGGAAAATATTCCGCCGTATCGTTAGATACGTTTAATAAGCAAATGGAGTTTATTAAAGAAGGAGGATATAAGGTGGTGCTTTTAGAAGATTATTGTAAAATTCTTAGTTCGGGGGCTAAAATTCCCCGGGGTAGCGTAATATTAACTTTTGATGATGGGTATAACAATAATCTGGAAGCGGCAAAAATATTAAAAAAATTCGGCTTTGGGGCAACTATATTTCTAATTGTAAATAAAATAGGCGATGAAGGCTATTTAAGTAAGGGCGATATAGAGTGGTTTCTTGAAAATACCGGCGTAAGCATAGGTTCCCATACCTTAAACCATGTTTATCTCCCCGAAGCAGATGCTCAAAACACGCGGGATGAGATAAAGTTTTCCAAAAAATCCCTCGAAGATACCTTTGACGTAGAAATAATTGCATTTTCTTATCCTGTAGGCGGTTTTAACAAGATGGTTTTGGAACAAGTAAACGACGCGGGCTATTTATGCGCTTGTGCCACTAACAGGGGATTTTCCCGTAAGATTGATAATTTCGCCTTGCGAAGGATAAAAATTACCGAAAGGGATTTAGGTTTAAGGCTCTGGGCTAAACTGAGCGGCTTTTATAATATTTTCAAGAGAGTTAAGAATCCCTACTAAATAGGGACAGACACCTATTAATAAAGAAATGAGAAAAATTTTAGTAGTGAATGTAAATTGGCTGGGTGATTGCGTTATGACTTTGCCTGTATTCGAAGCCTTAAAGGATAAATATCCCCATTCTTATGTTGCGGTTATGGCAACTATTCGCCTTAAAGGCCTATTTGAACACAATTCTTATATTGATGAGGTTATAGAATTTGATGAGCGGACAGCCCAGAGCAGCTTAAATTCAAAGATTGCCTTTGTCGCGGCTTTAAGAAAGAAAAAATTCGATACTGCTTTTTTTATTCACCGTTCTTTTACGCGTATTTTAATATGCTTCTTGGCAGGTATAAGGGAAAGAGTCGGATATAAGCGTTCAAAAACTTTTTTTATTCTCAATTCAAAAATAAAAGCGCCGTGTATAAATTCAGTGCACCGTTCAGAATACTATTTTCACCTTTTTAAAGCTTCGGGTATAATGATAAAAAACAGTATTCCTGAAATTTCTGTGACTGAGCGGGAAAAAAAATATGCCGCCGCGCTGTTAAGAGAGTATAAAAACAAATATAAATATATGGTAGCCGTAAATCCTTCGAGCAATTGGATTTTAAAAAGGTGGTCTAAAGATAATTTCGCGCTGCTGGTTAATAAATTGAATGAAATCGGCTGCGCGGTGTTTTTAATCGGGACAAAAAGTGATAAGCCGGTTGCTGATGAGGTAGAAAGTAAATCAGGTAAGATCGCGCTTAATCTTGCCGGAAAAACGACCCTAAGAGAGCTTGCCGCCGTATTAGGTCAAATGGATTTAATTGTTTCATCTGACTCAGGCCCTGCCCATTTGGCAGCGGCGTTAGGTATTGATACCATTATTCTTTTCGGCCCGACCTCGCCGGCGATTACCGCGCCGAAAGGCAACAAGGTGCATATATTCAAGAAAGATATTCCTTGTCAAATTCCCTGTTATAAATTAGATTGTGAAGATAACCAATGTATGGCGTTGATTACTCCCGATGAAGTTTTCATCGAGTCAGAGAAAATATTAACCGGCAATGGCTAAAGATATTCTCATTAACTTTCCTACCAATATCGGAGATGTCATGTTTACGTTACCTGCTTTGGATTTGATAAAATATTCTTATCCCGAATCTAATATCGTTGCCATCGCGTCTCCTCAAACAGAAGCTCTTCTTAGCCGTCATAATTTTATTGATGAAGCAGTCCTTTATCGTAAAGACTGGAGGTTCGGAAAAAAAATGTCTTTTTGTACCAACCTATCCGGCCGTTTCCGCGTTATGGTCGATTTTAAGCATACTCTGCTCCCTTTAATATTGCGAATACCGAAAAGAACCGTTCTTATCCGTTTCAGATTCAAATCCCCGCATATTAAGGATAAAAATTTAGAATTAATATCCGGGCTTATCCCGCGTCAGGACTTCGCGAAAAAGGATAAAGTAGAGAAAGGCCGGTTTATTTTAAGCAGCCGGGAGAAAGAAAAATGGGAGAAATATGAATTACGTAATTCTATATTTATTACAACGGTTTCCAAATCTTTGATTAAAACATATCCTAAAGAAAACCTAAAAATTGTAGTGGAGCGTTTATCAAAGAAATACCGGGTTGTGTTTATCGGAAGCCGCGAAAATAGACAGTATTATGAAGATCTGGGCCGGATTGACAATACTATTAATCTGGCAGGTTTAACAAACCTTTATGACATTTATTACCTTCTTAAAGAATATTCTGCTTTGCTTTTGTCTGTAGATACCGGCATTCTCCATTTAGGGAGTTATCTTAATATCGCGATTGTTGCCCTGTTTGGGCCCACTGATTTTATTGAATATGGGCCGTGGTCGGATAACCATGAAATTCTATACAAAGCTGATCTTGTCTGTCGTCCCTGCCTTAAAGCAAGGTGCGGTAATAATCTGGAATGCATGAAAAATATTACCCCTGGTAGTATAATAGAAGCAGTAACGAATATATTGGGTAAAATAGTTAAGAAATGAATATAAGGATTCCATCGCGATGAATGTGCCTAAAAAAATACTAATCATAAGGACCGATAGAATCGGCGATGTCGTCTTATCTATACCGGTTGTAAGAAATTTACGCTTGGCATTTCCCGATAGCCATATTGCTTTTATCTGTCGTCCTTATACGAAAGACGTCCTGGAAGGTAATCCCGATATAGACAAAGTTATTATTTATGATAAATATTTAAAACACAAAAGTATTTTTTCTTCAATAAAATTCATTTTAATGCTGCGTAAGGAAAAGTTCGATTGGGCTTTGGTGCTGCATCCTACCAACAGGGCGAATTTGATAAGTTTTTTTGCCAATATCCCGCTAAGGATCGGCTGGGATAAAAACATGGGATTTCTTCTAAACAGGCGCCTGCCGCATTTAAAACAGCAAGGTGAAAAGCATGAGTTGGATTATACTTTAGAATTACTTCACAAGGCAGGAGTCCCGGTTAAGGATAAGAGCCTGTATTTTCCTTTAAAAAGTGAAAGTTCGCAATTCGTTACCTCTTTGTTAAAAAAAAGGGGGGTAGAGGAAAACGGCCTATTCATCGTTATCCATCCCTGGGCTTCCTGTATTTCTAAAAGATGGCCGCAGGAATATTTCCTCGAGTTGGTTGGGTTATTAAAAAAAGAATTTTCCTGCCGTATAGGATTAATCGCGTCTTCAGCGGAGGAAGGTTTTGGAGATAAAATAATCCACGCGCATAAAGATGTAATCGATTTGCGGGACAGCTTGTCTTTATCGCAGTTAGGCTCTTTGCTTAAAATGGCCAGCCTTTTTATCTCTAATGACAGCGGCCCTGTTCATGTTGCGGCAGCAGTAGGAACTCCGGTCATATCAATTTTCGGCAGAAAAGATAAGGGATTGTCGCCCTTACGCTGGAGGCCTCTGGGGGATAATTCAGAGTATCTCCATAAAGACGCGGGCTGCGGCGTGTGCTTTGCTCATGAATGCGTGAATGGTTTTGTTTGTCTTAGAGAAATAAAGCCCCGGGAAGTATTATCAGTGGCAAGAAGATTGCTTTGGAAAGATACATCGAAATGAAAGAAATAAAGGAAAAGAAAGAACATATCTCTATAGGTGAATTGGTAGAGACGTGCTATTCTGTTGCTAAGTCTAAAGGGTGGTGGGATAAAAGACGCAACGATGCCGAACTTATAGCTCTTATGCACTCAGAGCTCTCAGAGGCTCTTGAGGCATTGCGTGAACATAAGCCTAAAGCAGAGCTCGCCGAAGAGCTGGCTGATTGTTGTATAAGAATTTTTGATTACTGCGGCAGAAAAAAAATAGCCTTAGAACAAGCTATCCTCAAAAAAATCGAGAAGAACAAGAAGCGTCCCTACCGTCATGGGAACAAGAAATACTAAGAAAGCTCATAGCTGATGAATGAACGCAGGGTGCAGAAGAAGTCACAATGTCACACGTCACAAGTAAGAGAGGAGAATGATGGAGAAAGGTTATAAAAAGTTAATTGTATGGCAAAAAGCAGATGAATTAGCATATCAAACATACTTAGAGACTAAAAAGTTCCCTAAGGATGAGATATACGGAATAACTTCGCAATTGCGAAGGGCAGCTCTTTCTGTGCCGGTTAATATTGTAGAGGGTACAGGCAGGCAAGGAAAGAAAGAATTGAAACAGTTTGCAAATATTGCTTTAGGATCATTAGCAGAAACCGAATATTTATTAGAATTCTGTCTTCGTCTTAAGTATCTAAATAATGAAAGCTATAAAAAGCTAGAGAATTTACGCAAGAATGTTGGAGGTTTACTTTGGAATTTTTACAAGTCTCTATAACATGTGACATATGTCTTGGTGACCTGGTGACTTTCTTCACTGGTGACTTTGTGACCTTGTGTCTTGGTGACATGTGACTTGGTGACCTTGTGACTTTTAATGAAATGCTTAGCGTTTGACTTAGGAAAGGTTTTGTTCGATTTTGATTATAACATCGCTCTCAACAAAATTATCGGTAGAATCGATGTTTCGCCGGAGAAAGTTATTGAGGAGCTTTTTTATAAAGATTTTGCCGCTGATTTTGAAAGGGGAAGAGTCACTCCTTTAGATTTTTATGAAAAATTCATTAAAGAATTCAAGGTCGAACTCGGATATGAAGAGTTTATTGGTATCTGGTGCGATATTTTTTCACCTAAAGAAGAAATGATAGATTTAGTAAGGCGGCTTAAGGATATTTATCCTTTGTATTTAATCTCCAATATCAATAAATCTCACTATGAATTTCTTTACAATAAGTTTTCCGATGTATTTTCTCTTTTTGACGCACTTATCCTATCGTTTGAGGTGGGAGCGATTAAACCGGAGGTTAAGATTTATGAAGAATTAAGGAAAACCGCCGGTGTAGGGTATGAGGATATTATTTATATTGATGACAGAGAAGACCTGACAGCTAAAGCAAAAGAATTGACGCTTAATTGTGTGCGGTTTGATACTTTGGAGCGTCTTGTTAAGGTATTAGAAAATTACAAAATTTTTGTTCCTCCGAAAAAATTACAGATATATCAATAATCTAATTCACGAATCTTGAAACAAAAGTTGATAAAAAGATATTTTAGCCGCTTCACTTGTCCGTTTACCATTTTATTATTTTTTAC
>DAOVKQ010000010.1 GCA_030631705.1 Candidatus Omnitrophota bacterium
AGGAAGGCAGCGTTTTTCCGGTATCGGCGGAGGCCACGATGAAAGAGAACAGACTTTAAATCAGCTCTTGGTTGAGATGGATGGTTTTCAAACTCAGGAAGGGATAATAGTCATTGCGGCTACCAATAGGCCTGATGTATTAGACCCGGCATTGTTGCGGCCGGGCAGATTTGATAGGCATGTTGTCATTGACGGGCCTGACATAAAGGGAAGAGAGGCAATACTTAAAATTCATACCCGGAAAGTAAAGTTGGCAAAAGATATAGATGTTAATATCATCGCCAAGCAGACCGCGGGTTTTTCCGGAGCGGATTTAGAGAATCTTTGTAATGAAGCAGCTCTTTTATCCGCGCGTAAAAGTAAAAACGCGGTTGACATGGAAGAGTTACAGGAGGCGATAGAAAGAGTTGTTGCCGGACCTCAGCGAAAAAGCCGGGTAATTTCAAAAAAGGAAAAAGAAATTATTGCTTATCATGAATCAGGGCATGCTTTATTGTCTTTGCTTCTTCCCGGAGCTGATCCCCTTCATAAAGTGTCCATAGTGCCCAGAGGTGTTTCTGCTTTAGGATATACAATGCAGGTACCGCTCCAGGACAGATATATTCTTTCTTATTCAGAGCTTTTGAGCAAGATATGTGTACTTTTGGGGGGAAGGGCTTCTGAGGAGTTCTTACTTGGTGAAGTTACTACCGGAGCCCAAAATGATCTGGAAGTTGCCACAAAGATGGCAAGAACGATGGTTACCCAGTTTGGAATGAGTGATAAAATAGGAAATATTACCTTTGGAAAGAATGGAGGGCCTGTATTCTTGGGACGAGACTTGGGTGAGCGTAAGGACTATTCCAATGAAACCGCGGCAGTAATTGACGAAGAAATAAAGAAAATAGTGGAAGATTCATACGGCAAAGCAAAGAAAATATTAAAAGACAACATTGAGAGGCTAAAAGCTTTGGCAAATAAATTGCTTGAAAAGGAAGTTTTAACTTCCGAGGAAGCAAAAGAAATCGTTGGTTTGAGCGAAAAAGAATCCGATGAAGTTGTCTCTGATAACAGCGATAGTTCAACTTCTTAAAAAAGACGATTAGTAAAAAATCCCCCGGTGACGTTCAACTCATTCAGAAGTTAATCGATGAAAGTAATTTCCCTTAAAGCGCGTACCATCAAGGAAGTAAGCAAGTCAATGCAGGCAATAGGGGTTGATCCTCGCGGTATAAAAATAATGGCTCCTAAGGGAGTGTTTTATTTATGTAAGGTCGAAGGAATAAGTTCTGTCGCAGCCAATATAATAAAACAGCATTTATTGTCTTTGGGCTCTGATGCCGCGATAAGCAGAGACGCGCTTGTTAAGAATATAAAGACTTCTTTAGTCGTTTTCGGAACCTTTCATCAAATAAAAAAATTAGCTGATAAATTAAAAGGTCAGCCTTTTGAGTTGAGTGAATTAGCTTTTGAATTGAAGAGTTTTTTGAAGTCAAGCCGGGAGAAAAGTTATCTTTTCCGGGCCAGGGGGCGGGTGCTTCGGATAGCCAAACCTGTATTGTGCGGAATAATAAATGTAACAACTGATTCTTTTTCCGGCGATGGATTATTGAATCCGGCAAAGTATAATAGTTCAAAGACTATAAATCTCGCTTTAAAAAGGGTTGAGAATATGATTCGCGGCGGAGCAAGAATAATAGATATCGGCGGTGAGTCTACCCGCCCGTATTCAAAACCGGTTAGGGATAGAGAAGAATTAAAAAGGGTTGTCCCGGTAATATCAGCCGTAAGGAAAAAATTTCCTAATATTTTTATATCCGTAGATACTTCTAAGTACAAGATAGCTAAAGAGGCTGTAAATAGCGGTGTCGATATTATAAATGATATTACAGCACTGGAAGCTTCTCCTAAAACAGCTCTTCTTATAGCTAAATATAAGTTAGGTTGTATCCTTATGCACATGAAGGGCAATCCTAAAACTATGCAGGTTAAGCCGGAATATGATGACCTGATGGGCGATATCTTGGAATTTTTGGGATCGCGTGTTGAATTTTGCCAAAAACGGGGAATATCCAAAGAACAATTAATGGTGGATCCCGGAATAGGATTCGGGAAAACTGTAAGCGATAATTTTAAGATTTTAAATAGAGCGCGGGATCTTAAAACGCTGGGGGTTCCTGTGTTTCTCGGTGTTTCGAGAAAATCCTTTATTGGAAAGAGTCTTAATGCTAATATAGAAGGGAGGCTTATCGGGACAGTAGCTGCTATTGTTTGCGGCTATTTAAACGGAGTAGATGTTTTTAGGGTGCATGACGTAAAAGAAGCTCAGCAGGCTTTAAAAATAGCTTATGAAGTAGCTAACGCCCGGGTTTAAAGAAATAGAGAAAAGCAGTTAATACATGCTAAGGAAAAAAGATGTTTAGTTTAGCGGATGTAATGGCCTTAAAGGCAATACTTGAGATATTTATTCTTTGGTTTATTATATATAGCATATTTCTTTTTTTAAAAGGCACCAAGGCTGTTTATCTCCTAAGAGGCCTTGTTATTATTGCTATATCGTTTTTCGTATTCCAAAAAGCTAATTTATATGTCCTTAGCTGGCTGTTAACTAAATTTTTTGCCTTTTTTTTAATTCTTATTGCGATAATATTTCAGCCTGAACTACGGGCAGGGCTTATACGTTTGGGCAAGAGACATATTTTTTATATTGAACCCAAACAGGAAGAGATTAAAAAGGTAATTAAGGCAATTGTTAGCGCGGTGGGGGTAATGAGCAAAAAGCGCATAGGCGCTTTAATCGCGCTTAAAAAAGAAATAGGGCTCAGAGATTATATCCAAAGCGGAGTGATTTTGAATGCCGAAATTACACCTGAACTTATACAAAATATATTTTCTCCTTTAACACCTCTTCATGACGGGGGGGTTATTATTGACGGGACTAATATTGTTGCCGCAGGATGCTTGTTTCCCTTAACCGATAATCCTGATTTAGAAAGGGCCTTGGGTATGCGTCACAGGGCGGCAGTGGGTCTTTCTGAAGCGAGTGATGCAATGGTTATTGTTACCTCGGAAGAAAGGGGTTCGGTATCATTGGCAATAAACGGCCAGCTAACGAGGAATTTGTCTCCCAGTGACTTGCAGACTATTCTTAATGGCCAGTTGGGGAAAGAGTGATGAAAATTAGGTATTTGAAAGAAAGATTTCGGGATGTAGGCTTTAAACAGATGGTTACTTATAATTTTTGGTTGAAGTTAATTTCTTTAGGAATGGCGGTGATTATCTGGTTGTATGTTCGGGGTGTATTAACCAGCGGGATAAAAGTATAAAATCCTTATGAAGTTAGGTGTTAACGTTGATCACGTTGCTACTTTAAGAGAAGCCAGAGGGACTGTTTATCCTGACCCTGTGGTGGGCGCGCTGCTTGCGGAATATGCCGGCTGTAATTCTATAGTAATGCATTTAAGAGAGGATAGGAGGCATATAAAGGAGAGAGATATTATTTTTACAAAAAAAGCTTTAGAGATACCGTTTAATCTGGAGATGTCGGTAAATAAGAGTATTGTAGATTTTGCTCTTAAGCTTTTACCGGATTACGCGACTCTGGTTCCCGAAAAGAGACAAGAGTTAACTACAGAAGGCGGAGTCGATTTAAAAGAAAATTATTTAAAGGTTTCAAGGGCTGTCGGCAGGCTTAAGTCAAAAGGTATAAAAGTTAGCCTGTTCATTGATCCCCTAAAGCGGCAAATAGACCTTGCTAAGCGAATTGGCGTCGATTCAATAGAGCTCAATACGGGCGGGTTTTCCGAAAGTAAAACTGAACGCGGGAAAAAGAATTTATATTTAAAGATAAAACAGGCAGCCAAATATGCTAAAGATAAAGGTTTTTTTGTAGCTGCCGGTCATGGATTAGATTACGTGAACGTAAAAGATATAGTGAAAATAAGAGCAATCGAAGAATTAAACATAGGCCATTCTATAATTTCAAGATCTGTATTTCTAGGACTGGTTACTGCGGTTGAGGAAATGATTACTTTAATTAAGAGCTAAAAGTAGTTTGTAACATTATGATTACCGGAGTTGGGGTAGACATGGTTAAAATAGCTAAAATGGAGAAATCTATAAAAAGATTCGGCCAGGATTTTATAGATAGAGTATTTAATGAAGAAGAGCTAAAAAATATTTTTCCCGGAAAAGTTTATTATCAGCGTTTAGCGGCTCGTTTTGCCGCCAAAGAAGCGGTTATAAAAGCGATTTCAAAAAAGTTTCCTTTAAGTTTGAAAGATATTTTGATTCTTAACAAAGAAAACGGCGCTCCTTTCTGTATTTTTAAGAAAGACGTAGATTTAAACATTTTTCTTTCTATAACCCATATTGAAGATTATGCGGTTGCCTGCGCAGTTGCGGAAAAGAAATCCTGACAGCCATAAAGGCAGTTGCGGCCATTTGTTTGCTCTTGGGGCAAGCACGGGCCTTAGCGGAGCTTTATGCCTTTGTGTCAAGGCAGCTTTAAGGTCAGGGTGCGGCCTCGTGACCGCAGGGGTTCCGGAATCCTTAAATAGCATATTTGAGGTTAAGCTTACCGAAGTGATGAGCCTGCCGTTAAAAAGCACTGCAGAGGGGAGCCTCTCTCAAGGGGCTTTTGATAAGATTAAAGAATTCTCAAAAAAGGCAGATGCTCTTACTTTAGGCTGCGGTGCTTCCTGTAATCTATCTACCAGGAAGTTAATCCTTAAAATAATCGATCAGATAAATAAACCTCAAATAATTGATGCTGACGGAATCAATGCTTTAAGCGCTAATCCGGAAGTTTTAAAAAAACGAACGCCGGAGGCTCTTATATTAACTCCTCATTTGGGTGAGTTTTCCCGTTTAGTCAAAAAAGATATACTTTATATAAAGAAAACAGCAAAAGAACTTGCCAAAGAGTTTGCCCTTAGGTATAATTTAGTCCTTGTGCTGAAAGGCCGTCGGACTATTGTTACGGATGGAAAGGGGCTCTTTGAAAATAAAACGGGGAATGCCGGTATGGCAACAGCTGGAACCGGTGACGTTTTAACCGGAATAATAAGCAGCTTTGTTGCGCAGGGAATAGACCTTTTTGAGGCGGCAAAAATAGGAGTTTATCTCCATGGGCTGGCCGCGGATATCGCCGTAAAAGATAAGACTGAAAATTGCCTTATTGCTTCGGATATTATTGAATATTTGCCTAAAGCCATTAAAACCATGCCCAGGTAGCTCAGTCGGTAGAGCAGGGGTTTTGTAAACCTCAGGTCGGAGGTTCGATTCCTCTCCTGGGCTTTTTTTAGACACTGATGATCGCGAATAAATGGGTAGGTACCCAAGTGGCCAAAGGGGACAGACTGTAAATCTGTTGCGCGTGCGCTTCGAAGGTTCAAATCCTTCCCTGCCCACCATAATTAGTATTGAGTATCAAGTATTGAGTCGTGAGTATTGAGTTTTTTAGATAAGATATATAATGCTCAATACACACTACTCATTACTCACGACTAATTTGCGGGCGTAGTTCAATGGTAGAACACAGGCCTTCCAAGCCTGATATAGGGGTTCGATTCCCCTTGCCCGCTTGTTGAATTAATCCTGAGCGCAGCAAAGGATCTTAATATCTATTCAGTTTAGAGATGAAAGAAAAAATAACAATAATCGGAGCCGGTAGTTGGGGAACAACTCTTGCAGTTATCCTCGCAAAAAAAGGCATAGATGTTCATCTGCATAGCGTATTCAAAGAACATAATTTAATGATGCAAAAAGAGCGCGCAAACAGGCTCTTCCTTAAGGGCGTAAAATTCCCTTCTAATTTAATAATAAACATTTCTTTGAAAGAATCTCTAAGCAATGATGTTATAGTAATCGCGATTCCCGTAAAGTTTTTAAGGAAAGTAGTTCGTAGTATAAAGCGCTGCGGCATTTCATTTAAGAATAAGGTATTTGTGAGCGTTTCCAAAGGGATTGAGGCAAATTCGCTAAAAACACCATCTAAAATTATTGAGGATGAATTGCCTCAAGCAATAGTATCAGTTCTTTCCGGTCCTACAATCGCGAAAGAAGTGTTAGGCGGTGTTCCCACTGCTTGCGTAATTGCTTCCCGGAACAATACAGTTGCTAAAAAGTTACAGAAAATTTTCAACACTTCCAGATTTAGAGTATATCTTCATAATGACATAATTGGCGTAGAGCTGGGAGGCGCGTTAAAAAATATCATTGCTATTGCTTGCGGTATTTCCGACGGGTTAGGTTTTGGCGCAAATACCAAGGCAGCATTAGTTACAAGAGGCCTGGTTGAGATGCGTAGATTAGGAAAGCGGCTGAAAGCGCATCCTCTGACCTTTGGAGGTATAAGCGGGCTGGGAGATTTGGTAACCACTTGTTTTTCATCTTATTCGCGGAATCGATTTGTCGGAGAAGAAATCGGTAAAGGAAGAAAAATAAAAACGGTTTTAAAAAATATGAATATGGTTGCCGAGGGAGTAAATACGGTAAAGTCCGTTTACCGGTTAAGCAGGAAATTAAAAATAGATATGCCTATAGCAAATGAAGTTTATTTGACCATTTATAAAAATAAGTCGCCTAAAGATATAGTCCGGGATTTAATGCAGCGTCCCTTGAAATCTGAGAAAATCGCCTAAATCAATAAAGTTATGGCCGGGTTTTTAGATAATTTCAGGAAGAGTATAATTTCTTCTCTCTATAGAGGCAATGAAGATTCTTATGAAGATAAGGATATAAATGATAGGATAGCATTAGGCGTATTGTTATGGGTAGTAGCCGAGGCAGACGGAAAATTTCTTCCTCAGGAAGAAACAAAGATTAGGGAAGTTTTGAAGGAAAATATAGCAATTTCAGACCAAGATTTGCATCTCGTTTTAGCTTCGGTTGAAAAAGCGGCAAAAGAGAGGATAGATTTATATACTTTTACAAATGAGGTAAGTAAGAATCTCGATTATGCCATTAGGGCAACTATCGTAGAAGATCTTTTTCGCGTTGCTTGTTCTGATAAATATTTAGACAATAGTGAATTAGAGGCTATAAGAGAAATATCCAATCTATTCCACCTTTCGCACAAAGATTTTATTGAGGCTAAGATAAAGGTAAAAAAAGAGTTTGGCCTTGATACGGCTGGGTTCTAATGCCTTATGAATTCATCCTTTACAGCCCTTCTAAAACCAAGTATAATTTAGGTTATTAAAGGCATTTCGCTTGTATAAGCTCAATGCCGATGAAAAACAAGGAATAACTCTATATAATTGCTTTTTCATCGGGAGGTGGCGCAGCCTGCTCAATGAGACTGTAATTTTTCAAACCGAAGGGCGAAGAAAAATTACTAGTCGAATTAGTCCGCCGAAGCTTTAGCGTAGGCGGAGATTAGCGCAGTTCTTTGTTGTTTCAGTAAAGTTTTGTTTCCGGGAGGTGGCGCAGCCTGGATTAGCGCACTTGAATGGGGTTCAAGGGGTCGCGGGTTCGAATCCCGCTCTCCCGACTTTGTATTATACGAGGAGGAGAAACGATGAAAGATCATATGGGTTCAGAAAAAAGGAAATATTTTAGACTTGATAGCAGGTTCGTAGTCAGCTATCGGGCTGAGCGATCAGAGGATAATTACGATATTACTCAGACAAAGAATGTGAGTCAGGGAGGAGCGCTTATTACTACCGGCAGATACTTTCGGGATGGTGAACGCTTGGTATTAATTATAAGGTTTCCTTTTCTGCCGCACGAAAAAATAGAAGTCTTAGCTGAAGTTGTTGGTTCTAAAGAAATACGAAAAGACGCGATATATGATATTAGAATTAAATTTTTGAATTTGGATAAAGATATTTTAAAAAGATTCGAAGAATTTGCAGGAGAAAGAACAGATGAAGAGGCGTGAAGATCCTGAGCGCAGGAAATATCCCAGAGCGGATATTAATTTTATTGTAAGCTATCGCATAAAGGAAGAGTATGATAATAATGATCTTTCTCAAGGTAAAAACGTCAGCCAGGGGGGGATGCTGCTTACTACGAACCGCAAATTCGAGAGGGGAGTTCAACTCGTTATGGCGATGCGCTTCCCTTTTTTGTCTACTAAGAAGATAAAAGTTTTGGGGGAGGTTCTGCAATCCAAAGAGGTAATAAAAAACCTTATTTATGAGACAAGGATTAGATTCTTCGGGCTGGAAGAGGCTTTGGCTAAAGAGTTGAATGAGTTTATCAAGAAAAAAGCTTGATCATTTTATGAAAAAGAAAATCGGTATAATCGGTTTAGGTACTATAGGAGAAGCCACTCTCCGTTCTTTAAAAAAATATTCTTCTTTGATAAATAAAAGATCCTCTGTTGATATAGAGATAAAGAAAGTTTGTGATTTGAATCGGAATAAAAGCAGGGTTGCTTCGAAATTTTCTATTCCCTATACCCCCGACCCTTATGAACTAATAAATGATCCTGATATAGATATAATTGTAGAATTAATCGGAGGAATTCAGCCGGCAAAAAAATATATACTGAAGTCTTTTCAGAAAGGAAAGGACGTTGTTACCGCGAATAAGGCTCTTTTAGCGCGATGCGGGAAGGATATCTTCGCTGCGGCTAAGAAATTCAAAAGAAATATTGGTTTTGAAGGTTCCGTTTGCGGGGCAATACCGCTTATACGGAGCATTTCTGAAGGTCTTATCGGATGTGAGGTAACCAAGCTTTATGGTGTCCTGAATGGAACCACTAATTATATTTTGTGCAAGATGGAAAAAGAAAGCATGGATTTTAGCGCTGCCCTAAAAGAAGCGCAGGCAAAAGGGTTTGCCGAAAAAAAGTCTCGTCTGGATGTAGAGGGTATCGATACTCTTCATAAGCTCGCCATTTTAAGTTATTTATGTTTTGGTGTATGGCCTGATTTAGAAGACGTTCATGTAAGAGGAATATCCAGTATATCTTTGTCCGATATAATTTATGCCCGGGAACTTTCTTATAAGATTAAGCTTTTAGCTGTTGCTAAAAAAGAAAACAATAAACTTGATTTAAGGATTCATCCCGCTTTTGTGCCTGACGAGCACCCTATCGCTCAGGTGAATTCCGCTTTTAATGCCGTATGGTTAGAGGCTAAACCCGCGGGACAGCTTCTTTTTTACGGGGAAGGGGCCGGCGGTGCGCCTACTTCCAGCTCGGTGATTTCCGATATTGCTAATATTTCTTTTGAAAAGGCAAGATTTATAAACGAAAAAGGGACCATTTGCCTAAAGAGTACCGGCAATGTTATGAGCCGGTATTATATACGGTTTATGGCCAGAGATTTTCCCGGAGTATTAGCAAAGGCTTCCAAGATACTTGCTTCGTTTAATATCAGTATTGCCAGTGTAACTCAAAAAGAACGAAA
>DAOVKQ010000034.1 GCA_030631705.1 Candidatus Omnitrophota bacterium
AAAACCGCTCGCTTATTTTCGACCTCAAGATACTCTTAATAACGCCGTTTGCGATTAAAATAAAAGACATACTAAATAAGGAGAGATTTTTTCATCTTACTTTATCCCAAAGGGACCGTTGCTTTATAAACAAACCCCTTAATGTTCCCAGCAGAAAAGCGTAATTAAAAGTTAAGAAATAAAACGGCAGCCTTAATAGCCGCACCAGTCTATTATTATTCTCAAGAGCATAAATCCCGCCCGTTACGGCCGCGAGGTAAAACGCGGCCTGGCCAAAAAAGAATAAACGATATAAAAAATGGTTATAATAAAGTGTATAGTTGGAAAATAATAAAAAAATCAAAAAATAAGGAGACATCCACCTAAGAATTTTATTGGAAACCAACTGGAAGACCAGCAATATCCGCAAAGACACCAGCGCTTCCGTTAATAGTATAAAAGAACTTTTCAAAAACCAGGACACTATTCTTATCTTCCTTTTTATCTCATCCCGGCAATAAACACAGGCTTTCTCATAGGATATAGCTTCCGGCTCGAATACAACTCCAAACCCTTTTAGAAGAATCCTTACAGCCAGCTCAAAATCATCCCCTCTTTCCGGACTTATAGGAAAATAAAGCTCACGCCTTAGAGCAAACATAGAACCGTCCGCTCCCAATATAGAATGTAAACGGGAATTATACTTTCGAAGCAAACCTTCGTATTTCTTGTATATAGATTCGCCTTTACTTATGGAAGAATCTTGGGGATTTGTTATTACAAGCTTGCCCATGGCCGCCCCGATTGTTTTATCGTGGAAATTTCGCACCAATTTTCTTAAGGCATCTTTTTCATAAATCGCGTTAGCGTCGGAGAAAACGATTATTTCACCTTTTGCCTTAGGGACGGTATCATAAATCATCATGCTCTTTCCCCGGCGCGTTTCATAAGTATAAAGGGTTACATTTTTTTTGGAATATTCCCTGACTATATCGTTGGTTTGATCAATAGACTCGGAAACAACAATAATTTCCAGCCTCTCTTTGGGGTAATCAAGCTCCAGCATATTATCCAGCTTCTCCTTTATTACTCTTTCTTCGTTGAAAGCGGGAATAATCATACTAACCGCCGGTAAAATATCTTTTTTTATAAGCGGCCTCGCGAAAACGTTTCCTAAAATAATACTAATCAATAAATATCCCAGATAAATATAAATTAAAATGAATAGCGAAAGCCAGAAAATATAATCACCCATTAGCCTTGGCTCATCTCCCGGGGAAAGTCCCTCTTACTACATACTTCCAGAACTTAAAAAGCGCTTTTATTGCGCGCCTTGCTTCCTGAGGATTAAAAAGAATCATTTTTAGCTTATAAAAAATATACCTTGGATTAAGATAATACGCCCTGCGGCTTTTGTCGCAGAAACGCACTAATTCTTCGGGTGTTATTCCCGGCAGCTTTATAACACAATTGTGCAATCCCTCCGGGGTAACCCAGTCTCTATAATTAGTACTAATCAATAATTTCTGTTCCTTAGCCCAATTAAAAGCCTCTGTGCCGGGATAAACCATCAAAGGAAAAAATTGCGCCGTATCGGGCAACCATTTCTTAGCTAATCTTAGTGTTTTTTTAAGGGTTATCTTGTTTTCCCCGGGATTTCCTGCCATAAAAGCAGCATGGACCAGTAATTTTGCTTTCCGGGCATTCTTGAAGAAATCATATATCTGCCCGAGCTTTATCCCTTTATGTATATTATTCAGAATTAACTGATCCGCGGTTTCAACGCCAACAATAATCAGGCGGCAGCGCGCCTGTTTCATCTTTTTCATCGTATCTAAATCCAAATCGGCTCTGACATTCGCGTTCCAGGCTAATTTATTTTTTTCTTTTATAAGAATATCGCAAAACTTTTGGACCCTGTCTTTATCTATCGTGAAAGTATCATCTTCAATAACAACCTCTCTAACCTGAGGGATATTTTCTGAGATAAACCGGAACTCTGCGGCAACACTTTGAGCTCCGCGGGCGCGGTAAAAATGCCCGTGCATAACCTGAGGATAAACGCAGAAAAAACATCTAAACGGACATCCCCGGGCAGTAAATATCTGAACTTCAGGGTAGTTGGACGCGGCAAAAAAGTAATCTTTGATATTTAGATGTTTCTTATACACCTCACTGACAAAAGGAATAGCGTCTAAATCCATTATCTTCGGTCGCAAAGGATTATTGATAATTACTTCTTCTTTTCTTAAACTAATACCCGATACTTTATCAACGCCGTTCTTATTTCTTAAAGCTATTGCCAGATCGCGAATGGTATAATCATATTCGCCTATTGCTACAGCATCTATATTTTTGCTTATTTTGAGTGACTGTTGCGGTAACGCTGATACATGTGTTCCCACAAGGATAATAAAAGTGCCGGGGAATTTCTCCTTGATTGTCGCGGCAATTCTTACGTCATTATAAATACTGGGAGTAGAAGTATCTACGACTACCAGCTCAGGACTAAAATCAGCCGCTATCTTAAAAATATCTTCTGATTGCAAACCGCAAGCGGGAGCATCGATAAGCTTAACCTCAAACCCTTCCTTTTCTAATACTCCCGCGGCATAACACAACCAGACAGGATAATATAAGGTTCCGCTTTTTGTAACTGCCGGGCTTCTTTGAGCGCGGGAGAACCGCCCCAGAAACGGAGGATTTAAAATTAGTACCTTCATATTTCTAACCCTGCCTCAATCACAGTTCTGACTTTTCGCAGATAAAATACCTGATTAAAATCATCTCTTATTTTTTGACAAGCTTTGCGGGATATATCTATTCTTGCCTGAGGATTATCCAATAAAAATAAGATTTTCTCCGCCAGGACATTATGGTCCCCCGCGGTATAAAGCAGTCCGTCTTTACCATCATCAATAATCTCTGCCGGGCCGCCGAAATTAGTCGCGATAACCGCCGCCCCCGATGCCATTGCCTGCAGTAAAGAAGTAGGGCAGGGGTCTGGGCGGCGTGAGGCCAGAATAAAAATATCTACCTCTCTCATAATTTGAGCTATATCTTCCCTGTATCCGGTAAATAACAGATTATTATTTAAATTCAGCTTATCAACCAATTTCCTTAACTGTTCTTTGTACTTTTGTCCTTCCTTGTCATATAACACGTCTCCGACAATAGTAAATTTAGCCCCGGGGTATTTGGAACTTACCGTCTTTGCCGCCCGGATGAAATCATCAATCCCTTTCCACTCCATAAGAGCTCCTACCATAGCGATAAGGGGCTCAGCGTTCGCTTTATTAGGGGGAAAATAAACAGTTGTATCAATGGCATTGTAAAGAATTTCAATTTTCTCAACCAATCCTTTAAGCGGTTTTTTAACCGCTTTGGAGACAACGATAATTTTTTTGACAATACCGCGCTTAGCGAAAAAAATACACAACGCCCTGACAATCCCTTTATCAAAAATACTATGGACATGCCAGATTAAAGGAGTTTTTGTAATATGACAGGCAATCGTTGACCAAATAAAAGTTCTTGCCGCGTTAGCATATACTAAATCAACACTCTCACTCCTGATTAACCTCTTTAATTTATAAACCAAATAGGGAAGGCGTAAAGAATAGCTTAATATATCCAAGAAAGTCTTCCTGCCAAGAGAATAATACCCTATGGGAAATGTTGTGTATTTTATTTTTAAACGTTTGAGATTCTCGGAAAATATGCCCTCCTCCGGGATGAGCACACAAATGTCGTAATCACTTTTTAAATCCTCAACTAATGTCAACAACACCCGCTGTCCGCCGGTTAATTTAGCATATTGCTCGAGGAATAATATTTTTCTTTTCTTATTGTTCATTGGGTATGGAGCTCTCAAACATTGAAAATAACGCCAGACAAAGCCCGGCCGTTAACCAAAATTGAAGTTCGTGGGTTGTGTTTCCTACTAAGGAAGCCACCAGATAAGAGATCAAACCGGCCTTAAATCCTATAAGAATAGCGCCTTCTTTGGTGTGTTTATTTCGCTTAATATAAAAAGTTAATTTTCTCCATATAAGCAGGATAAAGGCCATAAAAGAGATAAAACCGAAGATGCCTTTTTCCGAAAGCAGCTGTAAATATTGGTTATGAGTCGCGAGATATTGTCTTGAATACGTTAAAGCGTCCGGCATTTTATATTTATCGTAATTGTATACAGACATATAGGGGCCCACACCAAGAAAAGGATTATCAAGAAACATTTTCCAGTTTGCCCTAAAGGCATCCCATCTATGCACAAGTATCAAATGGGGATACTTACGAAGCATGTTTAAGTCAGGAAATCTGAATAAATAAGCTTTTAATACAGGATGTTTATCGTAGATATAATCAACAAATAAAACCATGCCCACCGCGGCAATAACGATTATCAGTAATATAATAAAAGCCGCCTTCCCTTTTCCGTAAGCACAAAGAAGATATAAAAAAACGACAAAAAAACATATGTGGCCCATGCGGGAAAAAGTAGCCAACAATCCTCCGCATTGCAGGAGGAAACATATTTTCAGCATCCGGCGGCCGCCGGACTTATTGGAAAACAAATATGATAAAATTAAAGCAATATTCATCGTCAAATATAAAGCATAATAATTGGGGTCATGCCAGCCGGCGCTCGCTCTATATAAAGTAATTCCCCCCAAAGAAACCAAATAGTGTTTTTTAAAAAGATGGAGCGCGGGCACAAAAACCTGCAAAATAGCCAGAATCGATGACGCCGAAGCGACAATAATCATGACTTTAATTACGAAAGAAAATCGTTCTTTATTTCTTATCATGTCGCTGATAATGTAACAAAATAAAATTAAATAAGAAATAATAAGAACTCTTTTAATGCTCATTAACGGATACATGGATTTTGAGGTCGAAAGTATATTTATAAGTAAAAATCCCAATATCGCGATGAATTCTTTACGTATCTTCAGTTGTTTGTTTTCTTTTAACGATTTTTGAGCAATCCACCAGAGAAAAAAAGGAATAAAAGCGATTTCGCTTAAACGTATAAAATGAGTTTCTCCTCCTATTCTAAGCGAATGAAAAGGAATGGTAAAAATAACCAAAGCAAACCAATCGTAAATGGTGATTTTTCCCTTCTTAAAAATAACAATCCCCACGGATACGGCGCCCAAAAAAAGTAAATAGTAAAACTGGCGGTAATTCGAAAAAAGAACGATAGCAATAGCCATCAATAAACATACTGATAAACTTATCAAAAACTGCTTTTTCACCATAACAGACGTCCTATTTGGGTACACCCTACTTCGAATTTCGCATTTCGTGCTTCGAATTTATACATCATTAATGCTCCTACCTCTGTCTTTCTTATTACCGAAACATTGAAGAACTATACTTGTTCTTTACAGGATACTCTTTATTTTTTCATAAGCCTGATGTAAACTGTTTTCGTTACAATACCTGGGGCTTCCTTCAACAAGATATTCAAACCTTAAATAGTAAACAAATTTATCTATCAACTCTTTGTTGAGGGGCCCCTCTAAAGCCTGTTTTACTGCCTCTACTAATTTATCTAAATTATTTACATTATAAACAATTCCTTCAATATTATAAAAGCTATTTCCCAGGGTAACAACAGGTTTGTGACGCATTAAAGCTAAAACCCCAACGGACGAATTAATCGTTATTATTGCCTCTGCTTTGTCTATAAGGCTTTCGATATCATATTTCTTAAACCAAATAACATCAGGAAAATCTTTACGCAATCTGCCGTAGTTAGTTCTTCCTAAATCATCAGGATGCTCTTTCACTACTATTTTATATCCGGAAGGCGCGCCTTTTCTAACAGCAGCGTGGCATGTCCGTAAAAATAACTCCATTGTGTTTATATTGGGAGAATTAATAAGAATCTGTGTATCGTAAGGGTACTGGAAAGGAAGAAAGATAAAATGTTCGGGTAAATTTAATCTGTGTTCTTTTATAAAAAATTGTGACCGTATCTTTTTGCATAGAGACTGGCCGATTCGGTCATCGGTAAGGTCAGGGAATAAATTCCTGTAGAAATGATTTCTCATGAGAAAAGCGTAATATAATTTCTGTGGATAATTCATAATCCCTTTATTCTTTTCGCGGGAAGGCTTAGCTTTATCACCATAAGAGCTCATAAAAGACTGCCACTTTACCTCATCTACCGTTACATTCTCATAAAATTCTTTAGTTTTACCGGCGAGTGAACTTTGATAATTTATTCCTTTAGTATCTATCATAAGAGTATTGGGTAAGGGGCCATTTTCAAAAAAAATATTTTTTATATTCATTCTAGCAGCTACTCTCCAGGCCACGTTTACCACCAAGGGAAAAGAATTCCATATCACTATTGCCTTTATATCATGTTTACTATAAAAATCATTAAAAAAACTTTCATAATAGACCGTTTTATTGATTAATTTTCCTTTTTCTATACCGATACCGTTTGCTTTGAGGCGCGTATAATCATAGCGTATTATATCGTCTAACTCCCGCGAGCTAAAACAAGAATTATTAAATGTATAGCTTAAACCGGCACTCCGCTCCGCCTTCAAAGGATAACAACATCTATTTATTTTGTTTATGGCTCTGCGCGTATCCAGGAAAAAACCGACGTAAAATATATTAATGCCCTCTTTCTCTAAACGCTTAGCCATGCATTCGTAAAAAAACGGCTCAAACTCACCTGTACAAATAAAAGCTATGTTCATGATAGTTAAACTTTTTTTATAACCTTTATGTCTTGGGGGTACTTTTGACAATTCTTCGGTCCGATTAAAAACCCTTTCACTACGGAAAAAAGGATAAACACACCCTTGATTAATGATAAAACAGCCCTGAGCAGGCTTCTTTTTTTTACCGCCAAATATAAACAAGAAAACAAAAATATTATTACTCCTATCCGTAATAATATCATATCTTTATTTATAATAGCTAACACTAACACAATAATCGCCGCGACAAGGACAATAAAAGAAACAACGAACTTCTTAAATCGTATCATGTTAGATAAAAAGAATTCTCCAAAAAGA
>DAOVKQ010000055.1 GCA_030631705.1 Candidatus Omnitrophota bacterium
AGCAAAAGAGGTTGTATTCATTGATTCACGGAAAGACTGCATAAATACAATAACCGCTAATTTGCTCACCCTAAAGCTCTCTTTGCGGGGAAAGGCTTTTTTAAAGGACGGGGTTAAGTTTATCAAGGATTTCTACGATAGAGGCATGAATAAAGCCTTTGATATCATGTTTCTTGACCCGCCGTATCACGAAAACCTGCTTACAAAAACCTTGCAAACGGCTGACAGATATGATATATTATCGCCTTCCGGATATATCATAGCTCTATGTTTTCATAAAGAAGCGCTAGAGCCTGATTATGCTAATTTTGAGCTTATAGTATCTAAGGATTGCTGGCAGAGCCTGGTTTTAATCTACAGGAAAAAATAATCCGGATTATTAAAAAACAACAAATATTTGATTATCTGTCGTAGAAGCATGCCGGCTGTCTGATGTTACGGTTTTAGGGCGGTATAACCAACAAAGGATTCATAAATAATTATGTCCAAAATAGCGATTTATCCCGGCACATTTGACCCGATTACATTCGGCCATTTAGATATAATAAAAAGGGCAGTTGCTATTTTTGATAAGGTTACAATTGCCGTAGTAAAAGAATCATCAAAACAAGCTTTCTTCTCTTATCAACAGAGAGAAGCACTGGTAAAAAAGGCAGTAAAAGGTATCGGCGGGATTAAAGTAGAGGGATTTGACGGTTTAGTGGTTGAGTTTGCCAGGAAGAATAAAGTAAGGGTTATAATCCGGGGGATTAGAATGATTTCCGATTTTGAATATGAGTTTCAGATGGCATTAACTAACAGAAAGATTGCCCCAAAGATTGAAACCATATTTTTAATGCCCCATCCCAATTATTCATACATTTCTTCCCGCTTAGTAAAAGAGGTAGCTCTTTTGGGCGGAAACTTAAAGGAGTTTTTGCCTAAGGAATGTGTCGATGCCTTAAAGAAAAGAGCTCTCGAAAATAAACAGGTTTTCCATGCGCATAGAAGTAGGGCGGATAAGTGATAACCCAATTGAGTTAAGCGAAGACATAGAAGCTTCCAACTGGGATTTAGACAGCTTTGATGTAAAATTCATCAAAAAGATTACTATTAACTGCTGTTTTCGTAGGCTAGGTCCGGAAGTACTTGTAACAGGCAAGATTATTACACGCCGGAATATCATTTGTTCCCGTTGTTTAGGCAATAAGGAACAGGAAGCGGATTTTGATTTTGTTTTGAGTTATGCTGTTTCTTCTCTGGGTGATTATCTGGATATAGATGAGGATGCCCGTGAAGAATTGCTTTTAACTTTTCCTATGAAGGTATTATGTAAACCTGATTGTAAAGGTATATGCCCTGGTTGTAAGGTCAACCTCAATTTAGCACAATGTAAATGTCAAATGAGGACGTAACTTATGGAACGAAGTGAACATAAGTCATGTGTCCGAACTTGACCCTTGGCAATTCCCTCACGTGAGGAAAATGTCAAGGGTTTAATTCGCAGATGGCCTTACGGCCTATAACTTACGCTTCTTCCAGTCGCGTAAGTTATCTACTCATTAAAGGAGGAAAATATGGCACATCCTAAAAGAAAACAGTCGCATTCGCGTACAAGAAAGAGAAGAACCCACGACAAAATATCCGTACCTCAACTGGTAGTTTGTTCTGAGTGCAAGCGTTTAAGGCCTTCACACATGGTTTGCCCTTTTTGCGGTTATTATAAGGGGCGGGAAATTGTGACTATAAAGATTAAAAAGAAGAAAAAGAAACAATGAAATTCAGAATAGGAATAGACATATCCGGCGGTGATTTTGCTCCCAGGGAAATACTTAAAGGAGCTTTCTTAGCAAAAAAAGAGTTTAACCATGATATCATTCTTATCGGTCCCCGGGATGAGATTTCAAAGGAAGCGCGAAGGGAAAGAGTAAGCTTGAAAGATTTTGAGGTAATTGACGCTCCGGAAAAGATTACTATGGATGAACAGGCGGCGATGTCCATAAGAAGAAAGAAGAATTCTTCAATCGTTGTCGGCGCTGAAGTGCTCAAAGAGAAAAAAATCGATGCGTTTGTTTCCTGCGGTAATACCGGCGCAGTAGTAACCGCGACTACATTAAAGGCGGGGCTTATTGAAGGGGTAGAAAGGCCGGGTATAGCGGTACTTTTTCCTACCCTCAAAGAGATATCAATGCTGATTGACGTAGGCGCAAACATTAATCCTAAACCTTTGCATCTTCTTCAGCATGGAGTAATGGCTTCTTTGTATTATTCTGTGGTTTTTGATAAAGAAAACCCTACGGTAGGGTTGCTTAATATAGGAGAAGAAGAAACCAAGGGTTCGGATTTTGTAAAACTTGTGCATAAGCTTTTTGCGGCATCATCTTTGAACTTTATCGGTAATCTTGAGGCAAAAGATATTTTCTCCGGCCGCTGCGACTGTATAGTTTGCGACGGTTTTGTGGGAAATGTTGCCCTTAAAGTTACGGAAGGTTTAGCCGATATGACAGGAAAGTTTTTAAAAGGCGCTTTAGGAAAAGATTTCCTGGGTAAAATAGGTTATTTGTTTATGCGCCGAAGCCTTAAGAAGTTCAAAAAAAGCATTGATTATGCTGAACACGGCGGGGCACCTCTTTTAGGGGTAAACGGCGTGGTAATCATTGGTCACGGGCGCTCTTCAGCCTATCCCGTAAAGAACGCAGTTAGAGTGGCTATTCAGGAACTAAAAAGGGATTTAATAGGGAACATAAAGGGCAAGATAGATGCGGTATGTAAGGGGAGTGAAATACAGGAAATCCTCGATACCTGATACCTATTTGCAAATTCACGCAAAGATGTAAAAACAATTTTCGAGAGAGGCTTTGAAGTCCTAAAAGCATGGTATTCCGGCCGAAGGGCGGAATTTTTAGGGTTAAGGCGCCAGTCAAAATCATCGCTGGGATTTTGCCGGTCCCGGGAAAATTAGTTTTTACATCTATAGCATGCAATTTTTAATATATTAACTATGAATGCAGTAATTTTCCCCGGGCAAGGCGCCCAGTATACAGGTATGGGAAAGGAGATTTACGATAATTATCCCGAAGCAAAAGATTTGTTTTGCCGTATAGATAGCATTGTTGGTTTTAATTTATCAGATAAGTGTTTTTTCGCTTCATCCGAAGAGCTAAAAGATACATCAATTCAGCAATTAGCGATTCTTTCAACCAGCCTGGCAAGTTATGAGGTTTTTAAAAAAAGAGGGCCGCGAATAAAATATTTCTCCGGTTTAAGTTTAGGTGAATACAGTTGTCTTTATGCCGGTGGTGTTTTAAGTTTAGAAGGCGTGGTAAAATTGGTTAAGCTGCGCGCTTACGTTATGCAAAAAGCTGCTGAAAATAACCCCTCCTGCATGATGGCTGTTATTGGTCTTGATGAGGAAACTTTAAGAACTAAGCAGGATTTAGGGTTCTATGTCGCGAATATAAATTCACCCCAGCAGATTGCGATATCTTTAGGCCGGGATAATAAGGATAAAGTTAAACAGGGACTTATTGCGCTTGGTGCGAAGGCGGTTGAACTTGAGGTGAGCGGGGGGTTCCATTCGGTTTTTATGGAACCGGCAAGGCAGGAGTTTGAAAACACAGTTAACAGCTTGGAATTTTGTGATGCCCATACTCCGATTGTGAGCAATCCAACCGGGCTTGCCCATACCAAATCAGATGAAATCAGGAGTAATTTAGTAAATCAGTTGACTCATACGGTATTGTGGAAACAGTGCGTTGAGTTTATGGCAGGTAATGGCGTCGATGTATTTTTTGAGGTAGGCCCTTCGCGGGTATTGAAGGGGCTTATAAGAAAGATAAACTCACAGTTAAAAGTTATTAATATCGAGAACAAACATAATGTTGACGAATTGTCTTTACGCCAAGCCAAGAAGGGGGTTATATGAGTTTTGAGGGTAAAGTAGTTTTGGTTACCGGCGGTGCCCAGGGCATAGGCCGCAAAATAGCTTTAGAGTTCGCCAGGCAGAAAGCAAAAGTAGTAATTTTTGATGTAAATGAAGAATCTCTTGTCAATGTAGAAAAAGAGTTGAGTAATCATTCAGATTGTCTTGTTTTACGCGCGAATGTCGTCTTTTTAGAAGACGTAGAAAAAAACATAAACAAAGCTATTGACAAGTTTGCGAGAGTTGATATATTAATTAACAATGCAGGGATAACCAGAGATAATCTGGTTTTAAGGCTCTCTGAAAACGATTGGGATCAGGTCATGGCTGTAAATTTGAAAGGAGCTTTTAACTGTATAAAGGCCGTTACCAAAGGTATGATGAAGCAGCGTTACGGCAGGATAGTCAATATTTCATCGGTAATCGGCATAATGGGCAACCCCGGACAGGTTAATTATGCAGCTTCGAAAGCCGCCCTCATTGGGGTTACCAGAACATTGGCCAAAGAGTTAGGTTCAAGAAATATTACTGTTAATGCTGTAGCTCCCGGTTACATTGAGACAGCGATGACTAATAAGTTAAGCGATAAAGTTAAACAAGCAATGCTTTCGCGCATCCCTTTAGGCAAGTTTGGCAGTCCTAAGGATGTGGCAAATGCGGTTTTATTCTTAGCTTCAGAGAATGCTGATTATATAACAGGGCAGACATTAGTAATTGATGGAGGTTTGATTTAACTATCGGTGACTATTCGGCTCGAACTTAGCTGTTTATACGGTAAATAAAGTTAGCAGAGTAAAAAAGGAGGCCATAATGAGTGTTGAAGAGAAGGTAAAAGACATTATTTCTGAACAATTAGGAGTAAAGAAAGAGGAAATAAAAATAGATAGCTCCTTCATAGATGATTTAGGAGCTGATTCCTTAGATACAGTAGAGTTAGTAATGGCTCTGGAAGAAGAATTCGGCATTGATATTCCTGATGAAGACGCTGAGAAAATGGCTGCAGTAACTGATGCTGTAAAATACATAGAAGAGAAAGTCAAGGAAAAGGCTTCGTAGTTCTTTTGCAATGAGAAGAGTTGTTGTTACTGGTGCTGGGGTGTTGTCCCCTATTGGTAATGGAGTAAATTCTTTCTGGGATGCGCTTATTGCCGGGAAAAACGGTATAGGCATGATTACTCAGTTTGATACAGAGGGATTTACTTCCAGGATAGCCGGGGAGCTAAAAGAGTTTGATCCTTCCTCGATCCTTTCCCCTAAAGAAATCAAAAAGACTGCCCGTTTTGTTCAATTTTCCCTTGTAGCTGCCCAGGAAGCCATTGAAGACAGTGGTTTCGATATAAACGCGATTGATCCTTACCGTGTCGGAGTATCTATCGGTTCAGGGATCGGCAGTTTGCAGGTGGTAGAGCGTGACTTCAAGGTTTTTCTCGAGAAGGGTCCCAGAAGAATTTCACCTTTTTTGATTCCTATGCTTCTTACTAATGAAGCGGCAGGGCTTGTAGCTATTCGCTTCGGACTTAAAGGAGTAAATTTTTGCGCTGTGACAGCTTGTGCAACAGGGGCAAGTTCGATCGGTGAAGCTTACCGTAACATTCAGTATGATAAAGCCGATATTATG
>DAOVKQ010000133.1 GCA_030631705.1 Candidatus Omnitrophota bacterium
ACTATTTTCTTTGTCAAAAACAACCACGGCAAGAGCCTGGGGATAAAACCTGCGCTGCCAGTAATGTGAATCTTTCTCCATATAAGAGGTTAAATCGGCAAGATGCCCTGCCTTTACAAAAGAAGCTAAAGTTCTTTTCTCTCCTATAATACCGAAAATCTCGGGCAGATTTCCCGCTCTCGCGGCAGCAATAACTTTCTGGGAATATAAATCAGGAGGGAAAATCAGCTTGAACTCAACATTCACGCCGGTCTGTTCTTTATACAAAGAAACAAGCTCCTGGAAAGCGTCTTTACGGTCAACCATCCAGTGCCAAATAACAACTTTATCATTCTGTTTTCCTTTAGGCGCGCAGCCGGTAAGACTTAAAATAAAGATGACTCCAAAAACAATAGCTAAGGCAGATGAAAAACTTCTCTTTACCATCCAGAACCCCCTCATTTTAGAGCTAATAATTTACCATAATTGCTTTTTGATTGCAACAGAAAGTTAGGATCGGATTAAAGGATACTTATCTTTGAAATAGTTATCCGGCACTGAACCAGAGATGAACCCTCTGAATCAGGAGAAATAGCTAATTTTTCGATACTTAACAGTTTGTTTGAATTCTCCACGCGGTAAATAAAGTTAACTACTTTTAACATATCACCCTGACAAGTCAAATCTATATAATACCTTTCCTGCATTTTTTCGCTCTTAAAACCCGCCGGTTTGATGTAAATAAGGTCTACGTAGGCCCTGCGGGCGAGATCTTCTATTAGTTTAAGTAAAGAGTTCATCTCTTCATCCGGTGACCTTTCTTTGCTGAAGTAAGAGGAATATTTTTTTGTTTCCAGATTTATCTTATTCCTTAACGATAAGAAATGAAGATTCTTTTTTATAATCAGCTTATTTTTCTTTATCTCTTCATCCAGCCATCTCATCCTGGCGAACGAAGGAGCCACCATCAGCCTATCCACCAAACATAACGAAACAAAAATAACACTTACATATAGGATGGCTTTCTCTCTCTTGGAAAGACGGTCTATAAATGTGTGCAAAGAACTCAAATCAATCATATTTACTATTGTTTTTTAACCAGCGATATTGCCAGCTCAAAATCGGCTATCTCTTTATTTCCCTCTCTCCGCTTTGTAGTATACCTGGTCTTTACGTCTTTGAAATAAGTTTCGCTGCTTAGGCTGTCTACAAAAACATATATTATAGTCATTGAAACGGCTGTACCCTTGATTGATAAAGAATTCTCTCTTCTGTTAAATCTAATCTCCGACAAACGCACAGTCTCAGGAATCACTTCGTAAATCCGGTATAACACCTCTAAAGGATACCCCCTTAAAGAAAGATAATTTTTAACCAGTTGTATGCGGCGAAATTCATCTTCCAGCTTTTCAGCGTCTTGCTGAATAGACAACGAGCGGCTATTTAATTTATCCAAAAATCTGCTTTTAAAAGCTGCTTTAGCGGCCATAAAAACAAAAACAAGGACAACAATAGAGAGAGAAAAGAAACCTGTCCAAATCAACTGCCTGCTTCGTTCCTGAAATATTTTCTTAAGTTTTACCTCTTCAGGGACCAAATCTATTTTCGCGCTGTTTTTCTCATAACAAGAAGCAATAGTTTCCAACAACAACGAAGGATACTGTATTCCCGATAAACCGTCGAAATCCTTGTTTACGTTGAGACGGTCGATAAAAGAAGCAGTTTCTACCGCTACTCCTACGGTATCGGCAAGAAGCGCGGTCAGCTCTCTTAAGTGGCTGCTGCCGTCTAATAAAATAAACCTCTGGGGTGTACCCTCGATATCCTCTCCCTTATAAACCTCAATAGTCTTTTGTATTTCCTCCGCGAACTGATTGGAATAACGGGTATAATCTTCTTGGAAATGCTGATCACCTATGGGAATACTTCTTACAAAAATAGAACTGCCCTTGAATATAATATTAAAATAGCTGAAATTATTGTCGATATAGAATATTCCGACGGGAAAATTACTCCCATAAAGCTTAAAGATTCTTGACAAAAATAACCCCACTGCCTCGGAAGAAAAGGATACCCTGTCTATGGCAAGGCCGGCTTTTCTCACTATCTCCAGGTGTTTTCTTACTATCTCTCTGGTAGCTATAACCAGCAGTATTTTTGTATAATTTACCCTGTGAACGCCAATAGTAACATAGTCGACTATTATCTCTTCGCGGCCGTAAGGGGTATGCCGGGAAGCCTGAAGATTCATGATATCTGATATTTCCGCCGGATCCCGCGAAGGAATTTCAATATTCTTGGTAATCACTAAATCGGAAGACAAAACTAATATAATGCTGGGATTTTTTACTTTCTCTTCAGTAAAGAATGCTCTTATTTTTTCCGCGATTTCTTCATCAGCTGCTTTGCTTATGTCGCAATTATAAATATTGGTAAGCTCTTTATTCCTTCCTTTTACGCGCAGATGAGCAATACGCAGTATCCCCCCGCCTATCTGTATGCCATAGGTATTTTCTTCGCGCACCAATACGTTAAATAACGAAACCATTTATATCTCCTGCCAATACAAAATTTTACCGTTCCTGTCAATAACAGATTCTAATCTCATAACCCGGGAACAATAATCAAGCTCAGCCTGAACTTCAATCTTAAAATAACCGGAGTTAGTTCCTAAATGCCCGGCAGAAACAAGATTAGAAAGACACGCCACTTCGTCCGGCGAAAGAGAATAATATTGGCTCAACTGAGCGGTTATCGATCCCGGTAAATTAAAAATATTATCATCTATGGTTCTTTCTATATCATCTTCTCCTCTCCGGTAAGCGATAATCATATCGAGAATCGCATCATCAATGCCTAAAGCAGAAAGAACTTGCCAAGACGCGGTATTAATATTAACCTTTCCTTCTCCATATATGGTAGCAAATTTTTTTATTTCATCAAAGAAAATCTGATTCATCCCTTTAACGAGAAGGAGTCCTTCCATCAATTCGTAATCAGCATCCTTACAATTATAAGGATTTTTCAAATTAGCATAATAAGCGTCTTCGGCGCTTCCCGAAGGAATTGATAAACTACTGTCTTTATCCCTGAAATCT
>DAOVKQ010000086.1 GCA_030631705.1 Candidatus Omnitrophota bacterium
CCAGAATTCCTGGATTGTCCGGTCAAGCCGGACAATGACAAAAAGCTATTTTGCAACAGCGCCATTGTTATTCTGTTTAGGCTTTTTCAGCAATCTCTATAAAAGGGATTGACATGTCTTATCTATTCCCATAAACTAATTAATATGTTAAAAGAAGTAACCTTTTCTGAGGTAGAAAGTCTTATAAAAGAGAGAAAGTTTACTGAGCTAAAGAATATTATTCCTCAGCATCCCGAAGATATAGCCCGTTTAATTTCCAGTATTTCCAATCTTTCCTGGCGTATTTTCATATTCCGGATGATATCACCGGATAAGGCTGTCGACGTTTTTGAATATCTTCCTGTGGAAGAAGAGGAAAAAATGCTTAAGTCTTTCAGCAGCCAGGAGATACAGAATATATTGAATGAAATGTCTCCTGATGACAGAACCGAGTTGTTTGAAGATATGCCCGGAGAGCTTGTTAAGCGGTGTATAAAGCTTCTTTCTCCGGAGGAAAGAAGGCTGGTTTTAGAGATTCTTAATTATCCCGAAGATTCGGTCGGAAGGCTTATTACTCCCGATTTTGTCCAGCTTTACGAAGATATGGATATGGATGAGGCCTTAGAACACATAAGGAAAGTGGGGGTAAACCAGGAGACTATTTATCATTGTTATGTTTTAGACAGGAGTAAAAGGCTTAAAGGAGTCGTTTCCTTAAAGAAAATTGTCTTGGCGCCGCCAAAAAAGAAAGTAAAAGAGATATTGTTCCAGGAAGTCATTAAAGTAAATGTTTATACCGATAAAGAGGAGGCGGCAAATATCTTTAAGCAATACGATTTGATTGCTCTGCCTGTAGTAGATAATAGTAATACGCTGTTAGGAATCGTTACTTTTGATGATTTTGTCGATGTTTTAGAAGAAGAGGCTACGGAAGATTTTGAAAAGATTGCCGCGGTTTTGCCCGTTGAAAAACCTTATATGGAAGCCAATTTTTTTAGTATTCTTTGGAAAAGGAGTTTTTGGCTTATATTGTTGGCTGTTTTTGGCTCTTTGTCCGGGTTTGTCCTTGCCCGGTACGGAGAGACGATACAGCAATGGATAACTCTGACTTTCTTTTTGCCCTTATTGGTAGCTACGGGTGGTAATGCCGGAACGCAATCGGCAATGATAATTATACGAAGTTTAGCCGTAGGTGATGTTAAGGTAAGGGATTTTTTCAGGGTAGTTTTTAGGGAATCATTACTTGGTTTATCCATGGGCGTAATACTGGCTTTGGTTGGTATCATTAGGGTATTCATGCAACAGGCTAACTGGTTATTGAGTTTATCCGTAGGAATTTCCATGGGATTTACAGTATTGTTGGCAGCGATTGTGGGGGCCAGCCTGCCCCTTATATGCCGGAAGCTGAAATTAGACCCTGCCCTTATGAGCGGACCATTGATTACCACAATTGTAGATGTTGTAGGGATATTCGTTTATTTCGAGATAGCGCGTTTTATGCTTGCGTTTTGAGCGGCATAAAATTGGGCGGATTATTATGAGAAATATTTTTATACTCTTTTTGTCGGTTGTTTTTATCTGTGGCTGCGCGTCTGTTCCTTCAAAATACGATATTGGTACTTATGGTTACGAAAAAGAAGAATTTGTTGAATTAAATAATTTCTGTAAGAAACATAAGTTACATTACAGCTTTAATACTTTAGATGACATCTTGGTTCTTAGTTCTAAAAGCCTGGAGATGAAGTTACTCCTGGCTTCCAGTTTGCTTTATTTTAATGGCGCGGTTGTTTCTGTCAAAAAAGCCCCTTTTTATTCCCGGGGAAGAATTTTTGTGCCCAGGGAATTAAGCAGGATTATTTCTTCAAAATCAATGAAGATAATAAATATTTCTCCGATATTGGTAAAAACCATCGTAATTGACCCTGGTCATGGCGGTAAAGACCCGGGAGCAATTTCAAGAAAGGGCCTTATGGAGAAAGATGTAAATTTGAAGATATCTAAGTATTTAAGAGATGAACTAAAAGCAAGAGGATTTAGGGTGTATCTTACCCGGGAAACCGATGTTTATCTTACCCTTAAACAAAGAGTGCGGTTTGCGAAAAAATACAATGCCGACTTATTTATTAGTATGCACGCGAACGCGAACCATTCGCGTAAAGTAAGCGGGGTTGAAGTTTATTATCTTTCCGAAAGATATTTTGACAGTGAATCAAAGGCTGTCGCGTTGGCCGAAAATTCTTATTTAAGCTTCAATAACGCTTATTTCTCCAAGGATACCGAGAGGATTATCTGGGATTTAATCTGCGTAGAGAATAATACCCAGTCTTTGGATTTTGCCAATTCTTTAGTGCGTATTTTCAAACGGACAGGATTTAAAGTGAAGCAGCCCCGGGGAGCTCCTTTTTATGTATTGAAATATGCCTGCACTCCGAGTGTTTTATTTGAGGCAGGGTATTTGAGCAATTCTTATGAGGAAAAGCTTCTAAGACAACCTTATTATCAAAAACAAATTGCTCATAGCATTGCTTTGAGTATAGATTCTTTAAATAAGCGTTACGCCAGGCTTGCTAATATATCTAAATAAGTCTAAAAGATTAAGTTTTTTCCCATTTTTTGTGCGGTAGGAAAAACTTGATTGCAGTGATTATTAAAGATTACAGTGATTTTTTTGGAAGCTTTCCGAAATTTATGAGTAATAAAAATCCGATAGGTATATTTGACTCCGGCCTGGGAGGTCTTACTGTTTTCAGGGAGATAGAAAGGGCTTTGCCTTATGAGGACATTGTGTATTTCGGAGATACGGCACGTCTCCCTTACGGCAGCAAGTCAAAAGATACTATCATGCGTTTTAGTACCGAGAATATACTGTTTTTGTTAAAGAAGAAAGTAAAACTCGTCGTGGTTGCCTGTAACACTTCTTCAAGCTTTGCTTTGGATTATTTTAAAAACATTTTTACCGTGCCGGTGCTGGGAGTTATCAAAGCCGGTGTAGACAAGGCTTTGAAGCTTTCTAAAACTCAAAGGATAGGAGTTATCGCGACCAAATCTACCATCGCAAGCGCGAGATATAAGAAAGAATTGCTGGATTGCGACAAGAATGTAATTGTTTATTCCAAGGCGTGCCCCTTATTTGTCCCTTTAGTGGAAGAAGGGGTTTTTACGGGGAAGATAGTTGATGGGGCCGTTAATATGTATTTAAAAAGTTTAAAAGGGAAAGTAGATACCTTAATCTTGGGCTGTACGCATTATCCGCTTCTTAAAACGGCGATATCCGGCTATCTTAAAGGAGTATACTTAATTGATTCGGCAAAAGAAGTATCATTAAGGGTCAGGATGATATTAGAGGAGAACAACCTTCTTAATAATACTAAGCGTAAGCCGAAAAAAGAGTTTTATGTGACCGATAAACCGCGTGAATTCATGAAATCGGCAAAAATATTTTTAAAAAAAGAAATAAGCAGGCCTAAAGTAGTGAATGTATGATGGCAGGGAAAAAATGTTTGAAGTAAAAGTAATCTCAAGTTTTTGTGCCGCTCATTATTTGGATAATTATAAAGGGAAGTGTGAATTAATGCACGGCCATAACTGGAAGGTGGAGGTCATTATTCGCTCAAAGCGATTGGATTCCCGGGGTATGGTTATTGACTTTAAAGATTTAAAGAAATTTTTAAACGACATTCTCTCAAGGCTCGACCATAAATTACTTAATGAATTGCCTTTTTTTAGAAAGAAGAATACAACTTCTGAACAGATCGCTCAATATATATTTACGGAGTTAAATAAAAGAATAAAAAAGATGAAAAACGCGAGCCTAAAAGAAGTGGTTGTCTGGGAGCAGGAGAATTCATGCGCCGTGTATCGAGAAACTCCAGAGCGGTAATTTTACTATCCGGAGGTATTGATTCTACTACTACACTGTATCTGGCCAAAAAATACGGGCATAAGCTTTTTGCCCTGATTTTTGATTATAGCCAAAGGCATAGGCGGGAGATTTACGCCGCGAGAAAGATAGCCAGGCTTAATAACGTCGATTACCATACTATTAAGGTAAATATTCCCTGGGTTGATTCGGCCCTTACCAGAAATGATGTGAAGGTTCCTTTTAACCGTAATTTATCTAATAAGCAGGTTCCTTCTACTTATGTTTCCGGCCGCAATATAATATTTTTGAGCTATGCTGTTTCATTCGCTGAAAGCATAAACGCGAACAAGATTTTTATCGGCGCTCATATCGCGGATTATTCGGGATACCCTGATTGCCGGCCGGAATTTTTAGGAGCAATGGAACAGGCGATAAATGCCGGTATATCGCGAAAAGGTATAGAAATAGTCGCTCCTTTACTTAATAATACTAAGAAAGAAATAATAGAAACAGGGGTAAAGCTTAAGGTTCCTTTTGAGTATACCTGGTCTTGTTATGTAGGCGGCCAAATTCCCTGCAATAGATGTGATAGCTGCCGGTTCAGGATAAAAGCATTC